>NZ_JAHBDR010000092.1:0-32770 GCF_019956575.1 Pseudomonas sp. A-R-19 | reverse complement strand
GGGTGATTCTCTGGGAGAACATCCGCGCTTTCCAGTTCGTTCAAACCTGCGCGGTACTGCTGGTGATCATCGTCGTCGTCAGCCTGATCGACATCCTCTCGCAACGCCTGCGCAAGCAGTTCATCTGATTTTTCGGAGGGGTGCCCGCGGGCGCTTTTTTTAACGCATGAACTTGTCTAGACAAGATGAGCCGGTGTACCGCGAATTGGCCGACATCCTGCGTCGGGAGCTGGCGGATTACCGCGCCGGGGATTTCCTGCCGGGGGAGGTGATGTTGGCCGAACGCTTCGGGGTCAACCGCCATACCTTGCGCCGCGCCATTGATGAACTGGTGTTTGAAGGCAGCCTGTTGCGTCGCCAGGGCAAGGGCACCCAGGTGCTGGAGCGGCCGCTGATTTATTCGATGACTGCCGACAGTGCCTACAGCCAGTCGCTGTCGGCCCAGGGGCATGGCGTCGAAGCGCTGTTGCTCAAGCGCCGCTACTGCTTCGCCAGCCGTGAGGAGGCGCAGCATTTAGGGCTTGCCGAGATGGCACCGATGATCGAGTTGCAGACCTTGCGCAAGCTCGACAACCAACCGGTCAGCCTGATCCGCCATCGCTACTGCGCCAGCCACGCGCCGCTGCTGGCCGACTACACCGGCGGCTCCCTGCGCCAGTACTTGCGCGAACGGGACTTGCCGCTGACCCGTACCCAGAGCCTGATCGGCGCCCGTTTGCCCAACCGCGAAGAGGCCGCGCTGCTGCTGATGCCCCGGCATCTGCCGGCCCTGAGCGTGTTCACCCTTTCCCGCGATCGCGACGGCCGTGCCGTGGAGCTGGCCCAGTCCACCAGCCGTTCGGATCGCTTCCAGTACCAGGTCGTCACCTGATGGAGAACTCAATGCAAAACCCGGTTCCTCAAACTGAACGGCAGCACTGGATCGGCGTGCTGGCCCGCGCCCGACGCAGCGAATTGCAGCCCTTCGAAGACGCATTGCGCGATGTCGAGTACCAACTGATCCGTGCTCCGGAAATCGGCATGACCCTGGTCCGTGGCCGTATGGGCGGTAATGGCGCGCCGTTCAACGTCGGTGAAATGAGCGTGACCCGCTGCGTGGTGCGCCTGGCCGATGGCCGTACCGGTTACAGCTACCTGGCGGGTCGCGACAAGGTCCACGCCGAACTGGCCGCCTTGGCCGATGCGCATTTGCAGGGCGCGCAACAGCGCCACTGGCTGGCGGAAATGATCACGTCGCTGGCGACTGTCCAGGCCGAACGCCGGGCGCAAAAAGAGGCGGAAACCGCCGCCACCAAAGTCGAATTCTTCACCCTCGTGCGAGGAGAAAGCTGATGAGCGCACAGCTGTTGCAACCGGCGTTCGCCGACCCGGTGCTGGATGCCCAGCGCGGATTTCGCGCAGCCCTTAAAGCCTTGGCCGGCCCCGGTGTGATCCAGACCTTGCAAGCCACGCCGCGCCTGGATGGGCTGGAGCCTGCGACTTACGCGCTGTGCCTGGCGCTGCTGGATGTCGACACGCCGCTGTGGCTGGCGCCGTCCTTCGACACCCCACTGATCCGCGCCAACCTGGCGTTCCATTGTGGTTGCCCGTTGACCGCCCAGCGTGAAGACGCGCGGTTTGCCTTGCTTGCCGCTGACGATCTGCTCGATCTGAGCGGCTTCGATACAGGCAACGACCGTTACCCTGATCAGTCCTGCACCTTGCTGGTTCAACTGCCGAGCCTCGACGGAGGGGCAGGGCTGAAGTGGCGCGGGCCGGGGATCGAAAGCGAACACGGCGTCGCGCTGCCGCTGGCCGATGGCTTCTGGTGCGAACGTGAACAGCGCAACGAATTCCCCCGTGGCCTTGACCTGTTTTTCACTGCCGGCCATGACCTGATCGGCCTGCCCCGCAGCACCCGCATCGCAGAGGAGCGCGCCTGATGTACGTAGCCGTCAAGGGTGGCGAACAGGCCATCGACAATGCCCACCGACTGCTGGCGAAAAAGCGCCGGGGCGATACTTCGGTCGCTGAGCTCGGCGTCGAGCAGATCCGTCAGCAACTGCCGCTGGCGGTGGCGCGGGTGATGAGTGAAGGCTCGCTGTACGACGAAGAACTTGCTGCGCTGGCGATCAAGCAGGCCGCGGGGGATCTGGTGGAAGCGATCTTCCTGTTGCGTGCCTACCGCACCACGTTGCCGCGTTTCAGCCCGAGCCTGCCGATCGATACCGCGAACATGCTACTCAGCCGGCGTTTGTCCGCCACCTTCAAGGATGTGCCGGGCGGCCAACTGCTGGGCCCGACCTTCGATTACACCCATCGTCTGCTGGACTTCGCGCTGTTGGCCGAAGGCGAGCATCCGGGGCCGCAGGTCAATCCAGATTCCAGCCTCGAAGCTTGCCCGCGCGTCCTCGGTTTGCTCGCACAGGAAGGCTTGATCAAGACCGAATCCGACAACGGCGAAAGCGTGGCGGACATCACCCGCGATCCGCTGGAGCTGCCCGCCAATCGAGCCCAGCGTCTACAAGCCTTGGCCCGTGGCGACGAAGGTTTCCTCCTGGCGCTGGGCTATTCGACCCAGCGTGGTTATGGCCGCAATCACCCGTTCGCCGGGGAAATTCGCATCGGTGAAGTCGAGGTGTGGATCGACCCGGAAGAGCTGGGCTTCCCGATTAACCTGGGCTGCATCGAAGTCACCGAGTGCGAGATGGTCAACCAGTTTGTCGGCTCGGCCACGGAGCTGGCGCAGTTTACCCGTGGCTACGGCCTGGCCTTCGGACACGCCGAGCGCAAGGCCATGGGCATGGCGCTGGTCGATCGAGCGCTGCGCGCTGATGAATACAACGAAGAGATCGTGTCCCCGGCGCAGCAGGAAGAGTTCGTGCTGATGCACTGCGACAACGTCGAGGCCGCAGGCTTCGTCTCGCACCTCAAGCTGCCTCACTACGTCGACTTCCAGGCCGAACTGGAACTGATCCGCAAACTGCGCAAGCCTGCCGAGGGACAAAACCATGAATGACTTGAGCCAGGCACCGGTGCGCGATGCAGCGTACAACTTCGCCTACCTCGATGAGCAGACCAAACGCATGATCCGCCGCGCCTTGCTCAAGGCCGTGGCGATCCCGGGGTACCAGGTGCCGTTCGGCGGCCGCGAGATGCCGTTGCCCTACGGCTGGGGCACTGGTGGCATGCAGTTGACCGCCGCGATTCTCGGCGACGATGACGTGCTCAAGGTCATCGACCAGGGTGCGGACGACACCACCAACGCCGTATCGATTCGCCGCTTCTTCGCCCGCACCGCTGGCGTCGCAACCACTGAAAGTACGCCCGATGCCACGGTGATCCAGACCCGTCACCGCATCCCGGAAACGCCGCTGCATGCCGACCAGATCATGGTCTATCAGGTGCCGATTCCCGAGCCGCTGCGTTTTATCGAACCGTCGGAAACCGAGACCCGGACCATGCACGCCCTCAACGATTACGGGGTCATGCACGTCAAGCTCTATGAGGACATCGCCACCTTCGGTCACATTGCCACAGCCTATGCCTACCCGGTGATGGTCGACGAGCGCTACGTGATGGACCCGTCGCCAATCCCTAAATTCGACAACCCGAAACTCGACATGAGCCCGGCGTTGATGCTGTTCGGCGCCGGCCGGGAGAAGCGTTTGTACGCGGTGCCGCCGTACACCCGGGTCACCAGCCTCGACTTCGAGGATCACCCCTTCGAAGCGCAGAAGTGGGAAGAGTGCTGCGCCATCTGCGGCAGCCGTGAATCGTTCCTCGACGAGCTGATTCTCGACGACGCCGGCACCCAGAGCTTCGTCTGTTCCGACACCTATTACTGCGCCCAGCGCGTCAGCCAGCAGGAGCAGGGCCAATGAACCAGGCGCTGAAAAACGATCTGTCCGTGTCCACCGAACCCCTGCTACGAGTGCGCGACCTGTCCCTGTTGTACGGGCCGGAGAAGGGTTGTCAGGACGTCAGCTTCGATTTGTACCCCGGCGAAGTGTTGGGAATTGTCGGCGAATCCGGCTCGGGCAAGTCGACCTTGCTGTCCTTGCTCAGCGGCCGCCTTACGCCCCAGCACGGCAACATCGGTTACCGCGACAAACAGGGCCAATGGCTGGACCTGTACAGCGCCAGCGAAGCCGAGCGGCGCACCTTGCTGCGCACCGAATGGGGTTTTGTCGAGCAGAACCCACGAGACGGTTTGCGCATGGGGGTGTCCGCCGGGGCCAACATCGGCGAGCGGTTGATGGCCCAGGGCGTGCGCAATTACCAGCAGCTGCGCGGAGCAGGGCTGGATTGGCTGAGCCAGGTGGAAATCGATCCTCAGCGCATCGACGATTTGCCCCGGACCTTCTCTGGCGGCATGCAGCAGCGCCTGCAAATCGCCCGCAATCTGGTGTCCAGTCCGCGCCTGGTGTTCATGGACGAGCCGACCGGTGGCCTCGATGTGTCGGTGCAGGCGCGCTTGCTCGACCTCCTTCGTGGGCTGGTGCGTGAGCTGGACCTTGCCGTGGTGATCGTCACCCACGACCTGGCGGTGGCGCGTCTGCTGGCTGACCGCTTGATGGTGATGCGCCGCTCGCGGGTGGTGGAAACCGGGCTGACCGATCAGATCCTCGACGATCCGCAGCACCCTTACTCGCAACTGCTGGTGTCCTCGGTGTTGCAGCCGTGAAGCCCCGTTCAATAGTGGAAACCCTGCGATGAATACCTTGATCGAGGTCCGTGACCTCTCGAAAACCTTCACCCTGCATCAGCAGAACGGCGTAGTCCTCAATGTGCTGCGCGGGGTGGATTTCAGTGTGGCGGCCGGTGAATGCCTGGTGCTGCACGGCCAGTCCGGCGCGGGCAAGAGCACCTTGCTGCGCACCTTGTACGGCAACTACCTGCCGGCGGGCGGCAGTATCTGCGTGCAGCACGACGGCCAATGGCGGGAGCTGGTCGGTGCCGAGCCCCGGGACATTCTGCAAGTGCGCCAGCGCACCCTGGGTTATGTCAGTCAGTTCCTGCGGGTGATCCCGCGAGTGGCGTGCCTGGATGTGGTGATGGAGCCGGCCCTGGCCCGTGGCTGGTCGAAAGAGCAGGCGCAAGCACGTGCCGAATCCTTGCTCACTCGCCTGAACATCCCGCAACGCCTCTGGCAGCTGGCGCCCGGCACCTTCTCCGGAGGTGAGCAGCAGCGAGTCAACATCGCCCGCGGCTTCATGGTGGCCTGGCCGGTGATGTTGCTCGACGAACCGACTGCATCACTCGACGACAGCAATCGCCAGGTGGTGCTGGAACTGATGAACGAAGCCAAGAACGCCGGTGCCGCGCTGATCGGCATCTTCCACGACCGCGTCGCCCGCGAGGCGGTTGCCGACCGCCATCTCGACATGACTCCAGCCGCTGTGACTGAAAAGGAATACGCCGATGTCCGTTGAGCAGATCCTCAGCAATGCCCAACTGGTCACCGCCGACCGTGTGTTCTACGGCACCGTGTTGCTGCGCGACGGCTTGATCGCCGAGGTTGCCGAAGGCCCAAGTCGTTTGCCCCAGGCCCTGGACCTCAATGGCGATTACCTGCTGCCGGGCCTGGTGGAGTTGCACACCGACAACCTGGAGCGCCACATGACCCCGCGTCCCGGTGTGGACTGGCCGTCGGTGCCGGCGGTGCTCAGTCACGATGCACAGATCATCGCGGCAGGCATCACCACGGTGTTCGACGCGGTGTCCATCGGCGATGTGAATCCCAAGGGCAATCGCATGCAGAAACTGCCGGCGATGCTCGACGCCATCGCCAAAGCCTCCGACGCCGGGCTGACCCGTGCCGAACACCGTCTGCACTTGCGCTGCGAGCTGTGCCACCCGGACACCCTCAGCGTGTTCCGCGATCTGGTGGAGAACCCGCTGGTGCAATTGGTGTCTGTTATGGACCACTCGCCGGGTCAGCGCCAGTTCGTGCTGGAATCCAAGTACCGTGAGTACTACATGGGCAAGTACCACTTGACCACCACGCAGATGGACGAGTTCATCGCGCTGCAAATGGCCAACTCGCGCACCTATAGCGACCGCTACCGCGCGGCGATTGTCGAGCATTGCCTGGCCCTTGGCCTGTCGGTGGCCAGCCATGACGACGCGACCCTGGCCCATGTCGAGGAGTCGGCGCGCTACGGCATGACCATCGCCGAGTTCCCGACCACCGTCGAGGCCGCGCGCGGTTGCCGGGAGCACGGCATGAATGTGTTGATGGGCGCACCGAACATCGTGCGCGGCGGGTCGCACTCGGGTAACGTGGCCGCCGCTGAGCTTGCCGCCGAAGGCTTGCTGGATATTCTGTCCAGCGACTACTACCCGGCAAGCCTGCTGCAATCGGCGTTCGCGCTGGCGGCGCAGAGTGAGCGGATCGGTCTGGCCGAAGCGGTGCGCATGGTCAGCCTGAATCCGGCCCGGGCCGCCGGCCTGAACGATCGTGGCGAGATTGCCCCGGGCTTGCGGGCTGATCTGCTGCAAGCGCGTAGTCAGGACGGTCTGCCAGTGGTCCAGCAAGTATGGCGACAAGCGAAGAGGGTGTTTTGATGTCGGGCAGGTTGATCTATCTCATCGGGCCTTCAGGTTCGGGCAAGGACAGCCTGCTGGATGCGGCGCGAGCGCGGTTGGCCGAACGCGGTTGCCGTATCGTGCGGCGGGTCATTACCCGCTCGGCCGAAGCCGTGGGCGAGGCGGCGCTGGGCGTCAGCGCGCAGCAATTTGCCGACATGGAAGCCCGGGGCGCGTTTGCCCTGAGCTGGCACGCCAATGGATTGTCCTATGGCATCGGGCGGGAAATCGACGATTGGCTGGCCGGCGGCCAGGACGTACTGGTCAATGGCTCGCGGGGGCATTTGCAGAACACCCGGCTGCGTTATCCGAATGTGCTGGTGCTGTTGCTGACCGTGGATCAGGCCGTGTTGCGTCAACGACTGCTGGAGCGTGGACGTGAGTCGCTGATCGAGATCGATCAGCGTTTGGCGCGCAATGCCCGATTCAACGAGCAGCTGCTGGCGCAGGACTCGGCCGTGCACCTGCTCGACAACTCCGGGCAGCTGGAGTCTACAGTCGAACGCTTGTTGGCCTGTATTGACGAGCAAACCCCATGCGTTTGACGTTGCTGGGCACCGGCGATGCCCGGCAAGTCCCGGTCTACGGCTGTGAGTGTGTGGCTTGCGATGCGGCCCGCAAGGATGAGCGCTTGCAGCGTCGACCGTGCAGCGCGCTGATCGAGTGCGGTGATCAGCGCTGGTTGATCGACAGCGGCTTGCCTGACCTGTGCGAACGGTTCCCGCCGCACAGTTTCAACGGCATTTTCCAGACCCATTACCACGCCGATCACGCCCAGGGCCTGTTGCATCTGCGCTGGGGCCAGGGCCTGGTGATTCCAGTCCACGGTCCCGTGGACCCGGAAGGCCTGGCCGACCTCTACAAACACCCCGGCATTCTCGATTTCAGCCAACCCTTCGAAGGCTTCGAAACCCGGCAGTTCGGCGCGCTCAGCGTCACTGCGCTGCCGCTGCAACACTCGAAACCGACCCTCGGTTATTTGCTGGAAGGAGAAGGGCGGCGAATCGCCTACCTGACCGACACCGTAGGCTTGCCGCCGGACACGTTTAACTGGCTGCGGCATGAACCACTGGATGTGCTGGTGCTGGATTGCTCCCTGCCACCGCAACCCCAGGCCCCGCGCAATCACAATGATTTGAACCTGGCCTTGCAGTGCATCGACGAGTTGCAGCCGAAGTCGGCGGTGTTGACCCATGTCGGGCATACCCTGGATGCCTGGTTGATGCAGCACCGGGGTGAATTGCCGGCGAATGTCAGGGTCGGGTTTGATGGGTGTGTGTTGTAGTGATCAGGTGTGGTGATTTTCAGAACATTGCCCGGAAACGGGCCGCCGCGGAAAACGAGCCGGTCTCCACCACGTAGACGAAGGTTTCCATTGCGACGAGGCGGTCCATTGGAGGTCCTTGTGCAGGTCGAATGGCTGTGAAGATCCAGTGTGGGCGGGCTTGCTCGCGAATGCGTAGTATCAGTCGACATTGATGTTGAATGTCAGTCCGCCTTCGCGAGCAAGCCCGCTCCCACATTTGTCAGGTGGCGTTGATCAGAACGCGGCTTTCCCCACGGAAGCACCGCCATCGACAAACAGCGTCTGCCCGGTGATGAAGCCGCTCTGCTCCGACAACAGAAACGTAATCGCCGAGGCAATTTCCTGGGGTTGCCCCAGGCGGCCCATCGGCACGCTGGCCAGATACCGCGCTTCACCTTCGCTGCCCGGCGGGTTATTGGCGCGGAACAGTTCGGTTTCGGTCGGCCCCGGCGCCACCGCATTCACAGTGACACCGCTTTGCGCCAGTTCCAGCGCCCACGAGCGGGTGAAGCTGACCAGCGCCGCCTTGGCCGCGGCATAAGCCGTGCGCTGGGTAATTCCGAGTACCGTCAGGCTGGAAACGTTCACTACCCGGCCCCAACCCTTGGCGCGCATGTTCGGCAACAGCGCCTGGGTGGCCTGCAAGGCCGAATGCAGATTGACCCGCATGACGTCGTCGAAGGTATCCAGATCGATTTCACCGAGGGCTTGCGGGCGCACCAGGCCGACGTTGTTCACCAATCCATCGAACTCGTACGTTTGGGCCAGATCCGCCAGCACTTCCCTGGCCAGTGTCCGGTCGCTCAGGTCCAGCGGAAACAGAATGCCGGGAAATGTCAGGTCGGGCTTGCGGGCAATGCCCACCACGCGATGACCGGCCCGGTCCAGATGCTCGGCCACCGCCCGGCCAATGCCTTTGCTGGCACCGGTGATGAGAAAGGTGCGTCGGGTCATGGCTACTCCTTGTAAGGGCATGCCGCCGGCCGGGCGGCACTTGATCGGGTCAGCCGCGAATCGTATCCAGCATCGCTTCAGGCTCTGGGCATCGAGTGTAATCGGGGTTGACCCCGGCGCAACAGATCACGCCATCTGCGGGCGGCGATTGAACTAAGCCGTCGCCAGCGAACCCTTCTGCGAAACACTCAGGAACCGCAGCAACGCCAGCAGCGGAAACGCGCTGCCGACGATCACGATCCACAACCAGCCGCCGTGTTCGTACACAGCGCTGGCCACCGAAGAACCGAAGGCACCGCCGATGAAGATGCTGGTCATGTACAGCGCATTCAGGCGGCTGCGGCTTTTGCCATCGAGGGCGTAGACCGCGCGCTGGCCGAGGACCATGTTCATCTGCACGCAGAAGTCGAGCACCACGCCGGTCACCGCCAGGCCGATGACGCTGTACACCGGATGGATAAATGCCGGCAAAAAACTCAGGCTGGCGAACAGCAGCGCCAGCAACGAAGCGATGCGGGTATGGCCGGCATCGGCCAGGCGTCCGGCGATGGGCGCGGCAATGGCGCCGATGGCGCCCACCAGCGCGAAGATCGCAATCTCGCTTTGCGACAAACCGTGATTGCGCGCCAGTTCCAGCGGTACGGCAGTCCAGAACAGGCTGAAAGTGGCAAACATGCAGCCTTGGTAAAAGGCACGCTGGCGCAGCACCGGTTGTTGGCGCAACAGCGTCCACAACGAGCCCAGCAACTGGCCATAGGAGGCACTGTGATCAGGCTCGCGCTTGGGTATGGTCACGGCCAGCACAATGCTGATGGCTGCCATCAACACGGCGGCAATCATGAACATCGCCCGCCAGCCGAAGTGGTCGGCCACCACGCTGGACACCGGACGAGCCAGCAGAATGCCGAGCAGCAAACCGCCCATGATCCCGCCCACCACACGGCCACGGGTCTCTTCCGGCGCCAGGTGCGCGGCCAGCGGAATCAGGATCTGCACCGAAACCGAACTGAACCCCACCAACAGCGAAATCAGCAAAAACACGTTCGGCTGATCGGTAAACGCCGCACCCAGCAGGCTGGCGATTGCCACCAGCGTGGTGATGATCATCAACCGGCGGTTTTCCAGCAGATCCCCCAGCGGCACCAGGAAGAACAGCCCCAGCGCATAGCCGATCTGGGTCAGGGACACGATCAGGCTGGCCATGGTGTTGGTCAGGCCGATATCCGGAGCGATCAGGCCGATGATCGGCTGGGCGTAGTAGATGTTGGCGACAATGGCGCCACAGCAGAAGGCGAACAGCAGCACCATGCCTCGGGTCATTGTCGCGGTGCCGTGGGGCACCTGGGTTGCTGGGTTCATAACGGGTCTCGCTGTACGGAAAGGAATGCGCGCAGGCTAATGGGCCGGCTGAATCGGCGGAAGCGGGATTGGAGTGATAGTAATCATTCCATTGCGGAATGATTGACGGACGCGTGTGTCGTCCGCCGAACTGCCTTGCGTCAGAACATCAAGGCTCAATGATACATTCACTTACATCTGCTTCGATAGCGTGCTTATGTTCTCTCTCCATGTCTCATAACCGGAGGGCTGCTCCATGAATGTGAAGTTCCGTCAGCTGATTCGCTGGGTTTCAGTCGCCACCTTGATCAGTGTATTCAACGCCGGGCTGGTCCAGGCCGAGGATGCACCGGGTATGCGCATCGGCGTGCGCGGCGAGATCACCGGGGTCAATGCGGACGTTCTGAAAGTCCATGCCAACAGCGGTGACAACCTGGTGATCAACCTGACCCGGGACACCAAGGTCCGTGCCGTGACCCTGGCCAACATCGAAGACATCAAACCCGGCAGCTACATTGGCTCCGCGGCCATTCCCCAGGAAGATGGCACCCTCAAGGCCCTGGAGGTCCACGTTTTTCCGCCGGAACTGGCCGGCAGTGGCGACGGTCATCGGCCGTTTGACCTGGTCAAGGGCAGCAGCATGACCAACGGCAGCGTCGGCGACCTGGTGGTGAGCAATGGTCGGGTGCTGACCGTCAACTACAAGGGCGGCCAACAGAAGATCCTGGTGCCCGAAGACGTCCCCATCGTCAATCTGGTGCCGGCCGATCGCAGCCTGTTGAAGGTCGGCGTGAAGATCGTCACCTTTGTGACGCAGAGTGCTGACGGCACGCTCACCGCCCAGTCCATCTCGGCGGGCAAGGATGGCGTGACGCCGCCGATGTAGCCGGCACGTGGCAACCGGCCATCCGAAGAAAAACCCGCATGGCCCCGACAGCTAGAATCTACAGGGGGGATCACTTCAATGTGTCCTTACAAGCGGGAGTATCACGATGAAAATCGTATCTTCGCTGGCGTTAGTTGTAGCGGTCGGCGGGCTCTGTGGCTGCTCGACAGTGCCTGAAAGCCAAGTCACCAACGTTCCCCTGAATGGCACCTCGATCAATGCCGGAAATATTGGCCGGCCGATCATGATGCCCAGTGGGCATGACACCGTGTTCTGGTTTGCGCTCAGTGGCGAGCCCATGGGCAGCGCGCTGCCGGGCCGCTTGATGGCTTACATCTATCCGGGCAGATGCGAGAACCTGGGTGCGAAACCGGCCTATGACATGAACGACGGACCCAATGCGCGGTTCTATTCTGCGGCCTCGCACCAGTCTTTCTGGAAGAGCGCACCAGTCGCCGTCGAGACCCTTCGAGCCGGCGGCTACGCCTTGGTGGTGCGTGAGAGCCCGGCTGACGGTCACCAGGCCATTTTCTGCGGAAATCTGAGCTGAAACAGCAGGCGAAAAAACTGTGGGAGCGGGCTTGCTCGCGAAGAGGGCATCACATTCAACATTTATGTCGACTGTTACGCGGCTTTCGCGAGCAAGCCCGCTCCCACAGGAGTTGCAGTGTTCAGGCGATTACTGACCGCTGTAGATCTGGTCGAAAATCCCACCATCATTGAAGTGGGTCTTCTGCACGGTGCGCCAGTCACCGAAGGTCTTTTCGACCGACAGGAAGTCCACTTTCGGGAAGCGGTCGGTGTACTTGGCCAGCACGGCCGGGTCACGCGGGCGCAGGTAGTTCGCCGCGGCAATCTCCTGGCCTTCCGGCGACCACAGGTACTTCAGGTATTCTTCGGCGGCGGCGCGGGTGCCTTTCTTGTCGACGGTCTTGTCGACCACCGATACCGGTGGCTCGGCTTCGGCGGAAACGCTTGGGTAGATGACTTCGAACTGATCACGGCCGAACTCGCGGGCGATCATTTCCGCTTCGTTCTCGAAGGTCACCAGCACGTCACCGATCTGGTTGGTCATGAAGGTGGTGGTCGCGGCACGGCCACCGGTGTCGAGTACCGGCGCTTGCTTGAACAGCTTGCCGACGAATTCCTTCGCCTTGTTCTCGTCACCGCCGTTTTTCAGCACGTAGCCCCAGGCCGAGAGGTAGGTGTAGCGGCCGTTACCGGAGGTCTTCGGGTTCGGGACGATGACCTGGACGCCGTCCTTGAGCAGGTCCGGCCAGTCTTTCAGGGCTTTCGGGTTGCCCTTGCGCACGATGAACACCGTGGCCGAAGTGAACGGCGCGCTGTTGTTCGGCAGGCGCGTGACCCAGTTGTCCGGCACCAGTTTGCCATTGTCCGCCAGGGCGTTGATGTCGGTGGCCATGTTCATGGTGATCACGTCAGCCGGCAGGCCGTCGATCACCGAGCGCGCCTGTTTGCTGGAGCCGCCGAAGGACATCTGCAGGGTGATGTTTTCGTTGTGCTCGGCTTGCCAGTGTTTCTGGAACGCAGTGTTGTAGTCCTTGTAGAAATCGCGCATCACGTCGTAGGAAACGTTGAGCAGGGTCGGTGCGGCTTGAGCCATGCTGGTCAGTGCCAGGCCAGCGGCCAGAAAAGAGGCGCCAAAGAGTTTTTTCACTGCGCAATCCTTGTTCTATTTAAAAGATGGGGCATTTTGCCAGCGACTATAACTGGGCTCGCATAGTCCTTTAAAGATTAAAAAGCTCTTTGCTTATTCCAGTTTTTTGAACAGCGCGTTGCCGCAACGGGAGCAGAACGCGGCGCCGTGTTCGTGGCTGTTTTTCTTGCACACCGGGCAGTCGTGTTGAAGCTGATCGCCGCGCATGGCGTTGGCCAGTTCAGCGGTGAAAATCCCGGTTGGCACGGCGATGATCGAGTAACCGGTGATCATCACCAGCGACGAAACCACCTGGCCCAGCGGCGTTTTCGGCACGATGTCGCCGAAGCCCACGGTAGTCAGGGTCACGATTGCCCAATAGATGCCCTTGGGAATGCTGGTGAAGCCGTGTTCCGGGCCTTCGATCACATACATGAGCGTGCCGAACACCGTTACCAGGGTGCAGACGCTGACCAGGAATACCACGATCTTCTGCTTGCTGCCGCGCAACGCCGACATCAGGTAATTGGCTTGCTTGAGGTATGGGCTGAGCTTGAGTACGCGGAAAATCCGCAGCATCCGGATGATGCGGATGATCAACAGGTACTGCGCATCGGCGTAATACAGCGCGAGGATGCCGGGCACGATGGCCAGCAGGTCCACCAGCCCATAGAAACTGAAGGCATAGCGCAGGGGCTTGGGCGAGCAATACAGGCGCAGGATGTACTCGCCGAGGAAGATCACCGTGAAACCCCACTCGATATAGGCGAGTACATCGGCGTAGTTGCGGTGAATGCTGTCGATGCTATCGAGCATCACGATCACCAGGCTGGCGAGGATGATCAACAGCAGGATGCCGTCGAAGCGCCGACCCGCCTGGGTGTCGGTATGGAAAATCATGACGTAAAGGTCTTCACGCCAGTGTTTGCTGCTGTCCATGGGTAACGCCTGACTCAATGATCAGCGCAGCCTAGGTTGATTCTCCCCGGTAGCGCAAGGCGCGCTTTCGACTGCAGCCTTGCCGAGCATTTGCACAACGCAGCGGATCAGCCAGCCGGCAAGTATGAACGGTGCGGTCAGCGTGGGCAGGCCGATGGCGGCAAACACCGGCGTCAGCAGCAATGCCAGGCCGATGCCAACCAGCGGCAGCCACGGTTGGCGGCGCTGCGAACTAAAGGCGAGGGCGGCCAGTACGGCGTTGTAGCCACCGAGGCCCAGCAGTGCGGTGTAGAAATCGTGGTGCAGCAGGCTCCAGCCCATGCCCGCGACAGACGCCAGCATTGCCCAGCAGAAGGCGCGGCGATCGGCAATCAGCAAACCGGCGGCAATCATTGCACCGGCCAGTGGGTGACCCAGGAACATCACCTGGCCAATGCCTTTGAGGGGGGCGGCGAGCATGTTCAGCGTGCTGACTTCGATCAAGTGCGCCTCTGTCGAGGGCGTGGCGAAGCACAGCAGCAACCAGCCCAGTCCAACGAAGGGGGCGGTGTAGGCGGGCAGGTATTGGCTGAACCGGACGCGCTTGAGCCACTGCTGGGTGATCATCGCGCTCAGGCCACCGGCGGCCAGAATCAGTGGCGGCATCATCGCCGACCAAGGGAAGTACAGGCTCAGCAGCAGACCGAGCAGCACGCCGTTGTAGCTGTATAGACCGGCCTGACGATCAGCCTTGGCATAGTTGCGACGTTGCGCGGTGAGCAACCCGGCGACACCGCCGAGCAAGGCGCCGCCGAGCAGGGCGGGCGCGGTGAACAAAATGGCCAGCAGGCACAGCAGGCCGCACAGCGGATTGCGCTGGAGAAAGATCTGGCTGAAGCCGTTGAGCATCGCTTCGGCCCAGTCGGGGCAGTGGGTGTTGAAATGGTTGGCAGGCATGATGAGGTCTGGGGGCAGTAGGAAAAGCCATGGTCTTGCAAAAGTCTGTGGCGAGGGGGCTTGCCCCCGTTGGGTCGCGAAGCGGCCCCAAATCCGGTGAATGCGGTTTCTCTGTGGAACCCGTCATGCCGAAAGACGACTGCTACGCAGTCGAACGGGGGCAAGCCCCCTCGCCACAAAAGCTGTTCTTTATATCAGCGTCTCGATACGCAAAGAGTTAGTCGATCCCGGCTGCCCAAAGGGCACACCGGCGGTGATCAATAACGTGTCGCCACGCTGCGCCATGCCCTGGGCCTGGGCGATCTCCAGCGCCGTGGAGCAGACTTCGTCGACCTGGCGCAGGCGGTCGTTGACCACCGAGTGCACGCCCCAGGCCACGGTCAGGCGACGAGCGGTCTGCAGGTTCGGCGTCAGGTTTAGGATTGGCACGGTCGGCCGTTCCCGCGCAGCCCGCAGGCTCGACGTGCCCGACTCGCTGTAGTTCACCAGCACCGCCACCGGCAGCACGTTGCTGATGCGGCGAATGGCGCAGCTGATCGCATCGGAAACAGTCGCCTCGGCCTTCGGCCGGCTGACGTCGAGTTGAGTCTGGTAGTCCGGACCGTTTTCCACCTGGCGGATGATCTTGCTCATCATCTGCACGGCTTCGAGCGGGTACTCGCCGGACGCGGTTTCCGCCGACAGCATCACCGCGTCCGCACCTTCGGCCACCGCGTTGGCGACATCGGTTACCTCGGCGCGGGTTGGCGCCGGTGAGAAGCGCATCGACTCGAGCATCTGCGTCGCCACCACCACCGGCTTACCGAGCTGGCGGCAGGTGCTAATGATGTTCTTCTGAATCTGCGGCACGCTTTCGGCCGGCACTTCCACGCCCAGGTCACCACGGGCGACCATGATCGCGTCGCTCAATTCGGCGATCTCGCGCAGTTGCTCAACGGCCGACGGCTTCTCGATCTTGGCCATCAGGAACGCCTTGTCACCGATCAGGGTGCGGGCTTCGCGGATGTCATCCGGACGTTGCACGAACGACAGCGCCACCCAGTCCACACCCAGCTCCAGGCCGAAGGTCAGGTCGCGGCGATCCTTGGCGGTCAGCGGGCTCAGGTCGAGCACCGCTTGCGGCACGTTCACGCCTTTGCGGTCCGACAGTTCGCCGCCATTGAGCACGGTGGTGTCGATGGCGTCGGCGTACTTGGTCACTACCCGCAGGCGCAATTTGCCGTCGTCCAGCAGCAGGTCCATGCCCGGCTCCAGGGCGGCGATGATTTCCGGATGCGGCAGGTTGACCCGGCGCTCATCGCCCGGCGTCGCATCCAGGTCCAGGCGCAAGGCCTGGCCGCGGACCAGTTGCACTTTGCCTTCGGCGAACTTGCCAACCCGCAGTTTCGGGCCTTGCAGGTCCATCAGAATGCCCAATGGATAATTGAGCTGGCGCTCGACTTCACGGATCCACTGAAAACGCTGGGCGTGGTCGGCGTGATCGCCATGGCTGAAGTTCAGTCGGAAGATGTTGACCCCGGCCAGCACCAGCTCACGGATGTCGTCGATGCCGTCGATGGCAGGACCCAGGGTGGCGAGGATTTTGACCTTTTTATCAGGCGTCATGTTTAGTGCTCTCAAGGATCAGAATGGCGCGGAAGTCGTTGACGTTGGTACGGGTCGGCTCGGTGACGATCAGCGCGTCGAGCGCCTCGAAGTAGCCGTAGCCATTGTTGTTGTCCAACTCGTCGCTGGCGCTCAAACCCAGCGCGGCGGCGCGGGCGTAGCTGTCCGGGGTCATGATCGCGCCGGCGTTGTCTTCGGAGCCGTCGATGCCATCGGTGTCGCCGGCCAGCGCGTAGACGCCAGGCAGGCCCTTGAGGCTGTCGGTCAGGCTGAGCAGGAACTCGGCGTTGCGCCCGCCACGGCCATTGCCGCGTACGGTCACGGTGGTTTCGCCACCCGAGAGGATCACGCAGGGGGCCGCCAGTGGCTGGCCGTGCAGGACGATTTGTCGTGCGATGCCGGCGTGGACTTTCGCCACCTCGCGGGATTCGCCTTCCAGGTCACCGAGGATCAGCGGACTGAACCCGGCCTGACGGCATTTCACCGCCGCCGCTTCAAGGGATTGCTGCGGGCGGGCGATTAACTGGAAATGACTGCGGGCCAGGCTCGGATCACCGGGTTTGACGGTCTCCGACTCGGGGCTTTGCAGCCAGTTGCGCACCGAGACCGGAACTTCGATGGCGTAGCGCTTGAGGATCGCCAGGGCTTCGGCCGAGGTGCTCGGGTCGGCCACGGTAGGGCCGGAGGCGATGACCGTGGCGAGGTCGCCCGGCACATCGGAAATCGCATAGGTGTAGACAGTGGCCGGCCA
Organism: Pseudomonas sp. A-R-19; assembly: GCF_019956575.1. Lineage (NCBI taxonomy): Bacteria > Pseudomonadati > Pseudomonadota > Gammaproteobacteria > Pseudomonadales > Pseudomonadaceae > Pseudomonas > Pseudomonas sp. A-R-19. The sequence goes on along the minus strand of NZ_JAHBDR010000092.1, from coordinate 15,828 downwards.
GCAGGCTTTGCCCAGGCGACCGCCCTTGATTGCCGAGAGGTGCTTGCGCACGCAGTTCATCTCGCCAATGGTTGCGCCAGACTTGAGCAGGGCTTTGTTGATCGACTGTTTGTCGGCCAGGGTGATGCCTTCGGCCGGCAGTGCGAGCAGGGCAGAGCCGCCGCCGGAGAGCAGGAAGATCACGCGGTCGTTTTCGCTGAGGTCGCTGACCAGCTCCAGCACACGCTTGGCCACGGCCAGGCCGGCGGCGTCCGGTACCGGATGCGCGGCTTCGACCACTTCGATTTTTTCGCAAGGTGCGCCGTGACCGTAACGGGTCACCACGAGGCCTGTGACTTCACCCTGCCAGCAACGCTCGACCACCTGGGCCATGGCGGCGGCGGCTTTGCCGGCACCGATGACGATCACGCGACCGCTGCGGTCGGCAGGCAGATGGGCTTCGAGGACTTGTTGCGGATGCGCCGCGTCGATGGCTGTGGCAAACAGCTCGCGCAGCAATTGTTGCGGATCGACCGACATGGCGGGCTCCCGGAATTCTTGTTATTTGAAGGGCAACTCGGGTTCCTGTGGGAGCGGGGTTGTGTGGCGAGGGGGCTTGCCCCCGTTTGAGTGCGCAGCACTCACAAAATCTTTGGTGTTCAAGAGATTTTGGGGCCGCTTCGCAGCCCAGCGGGGGGCAAGCCCCCTCGCAACAGTCTTGCTCCCACAGGTTTGATGCGGGTGGGGCAGGGCTTACTTCTTGTCGCGAATCGAGAAGTTCGCCATGTGTTCCAGACCCTTGATCAGCGCCGAGTGGTCCCAGTTGCTGCCACCGATGGCCGCGCAGGTGCTGAACACTTGTTGGGTGTTGGCGGTGTTCGGCAGGTTGATGTTCAGCTCCTTGGCGCCTTGCAGGGCCAGGTTCAGGTCCTTCTGGTGCAGGCTGATGCGGAAACCCGGATCGAAGGTGCCCTTGATCATGCGCTCGCCGTGCACTTCGAGGATCTTCGAGGACGCGAAGCCGCCCATCAGTGCTTCACGCACCTTGGCTGGATCGGCACCGTTTTTCGCAGCGAACAGCAGGGCTTCGGCCACGGCCTGGATGTTCAGGGCCACGATGATCTGGTTGGCCACCTTGGCGGTCTGACCGTCGCCGTTGCCACCGACCAGGGTGATGTTCTTGCCCATGGCCTGGAACAGCGGCAGGGCGCGTTCGAATGCGTCGGCATCGCCGCCGACCATGATGCTCAGGGTCGCGGCCTTGGCGCCGACTTCACCGCCGGATACCGGGGCGTCGAGGTACTGCGCGCCTTTTTCGTTGATTTTGGCCGCGAAAGCCTTGGTGGCGGTCGGCGAGATCGAGCTCATGTCGATCACTACTTTGCCTTTGCCAACACCGGCAGCAATGCCATCGGCACGGAACAGCACGTCATCGACCTGCGGGGTATCCGGCACCATGACGATGATGAATTCGGCTTCCTGGGCGACTTCTTTCGGGTTCGCCAGGGCGACGGCGCCACCGGCAACCAGGTCGGCAGGGGCGGCGTCGTGGTGCGCCGACAGGAACAGGCTGTGACCGGCTTTCTGCAGGTTCAACGCCATTGGGTGGCCCATGATGCCGGTGCCGATAAATCCGATTTTAGCCATGAGAAAATCCTCGTTGTATTTGTTTTTGTAGGAGCCGGCTTGCTGGCGATCCAGGCGATGTGGACTGTCTGATACACCGTGGTGATTCCATCGCCAGCAAGCCGGCTCCTACACAGGGATTTGTGTTAGATCGCGTTATGGGTTTTCAACCAGCCCAGGCCCGCTTCAGTGGTGGTCAGCGGCTTGTATTCGCAACCGACCCAGCCCTGGTAACCGATGCGGTCCAGGTGTTCGAACAGGAAGCGGTAGTTGATTTCACCGGTACCTGGTTCGTTGCGCCCCGGGTTGTCCGCGAGCTGCACATGGTTGATCTCGCCCAGGTGCGATTGCAGGGTGCGGGCCAGATCGCCTTCCATGATTTGCATGTGGTAGATGTCGTATTGCAGGAACAGGTTGGCGCTGCCGACCTGCTCGCGAATCGACAGGGCTTGCGCCGTGTTGTTCAGGTAGAAGCCCGGAATGTCTCGGGTGTTGATCGCTTCCATCACCAGCTTGATGCCCGCCGCTTGCAGCTTGTCGGCCGCGTACTTGAGGTTGGCGACGAAGGTTTTCTCCACGGTGGCATCGTCAAAGCCCTGCGGACGAATACCGGCCAGGCAGTTGACCTGGGTGTTGCCCAGTACTTGCGCGTAAGCGATAGCCAGGTCGACACCGGCACGGAACTCTTCGACCCGGTCCGGCAGGCACGCGATACCGCGCTCGCCCTTGGCCCAGTCACCGGCCGGCAGGTTGAACAGCACTTGGGTCAGACCGTTGGCGTCGAGTGTGGCCTTGATTTCGGCGGAGCTGAAGTCGTACGGGAACAGGTATTCGACACCACTGAAGCCGGCCTTGGCGGCCGCTTCGAAACGGGCGAGAAAGTCCTGTTCGGTGAACAGCATGGACAGGTTGGCTGCGAAACGCGGCATGGTGGTCTCCCGTGAATTTGTGAGGCCCCCTGTAGGAGCCGGCTGCTGGCGATGGCGTTGTGTCAGTCACATCAATGTCGATTGATACACCGCTATCGCCAGCAAGCCGGCTCCTGCAAGGGACGCGGTCAGCAGTTAATCGAGCAACGAAATCGCAGTCGGTGCGTCGTTGCCGACCAGCGCCAGGTCTTCGAATTCGTTGACGGCGTTGATCTCGGTGCCCATGGAAATGTTGGTCACGCGCTCCAGGATGATCTCGACGATCACCGGCACCTTGAACTCTTCGATCAGTTCCTGGGCCTTGCGCAGGGCAGGCTGGATCTGACTCGGTTCAAACACACGCAGCGCCTTGCAACCGAGGCCTTCGGCCACTGCAACGTGGTCGACACCGTAACCGTTGAGTTCCGGCGCGTTGAGGTTGTCGAAGGACAGCTGTACGCAGTAGTCCATGTCGAAACCGCGCTGTGCCTGACGGATCAGACCCAGGTACGAGTTGTTCACCACGACGTGGATGTACGGCAGCTTGAACTGCGCGCCCACCGCCAATTCCTCGATCATGAACTGGAAGTCATAGTCTCCCGACAGGGCCACGACTTTACGGTCCGGATCAGCCTTGACCACGCCCAGCGCTGCCGGAATGGTCCAACCCAACGGGCCGGCCTGGCCGCAGTTGATCCAGTGACGCGGCTTGTAGACGTGCAGGAACTGCGCGCCGGCAATCTGCGACAGACCGATGGTGCTGACGTAGCAGGTGTCTTTGCCGAACACCTGGTTCATTTCTTCGTAAACGCGTTGCGGCTTGACCGGCACGTTGTCGAAGTGAGTCTTGCGCTGCAGGCTGGCTTTACGCTGCTGGCAGTCTTGCAGCCAGGCGCTGCGGTTCTTCAGCTTGCCGGCGGCCTGCCATTCGCGAGCGACTTCGATGAACACGGTCAGCGCGGCAGCGGCGTCGGAAACGATGCCCAGGTCCGGGGTGAACACGCGGCCGATCTGAGTGCCTTCGATGTCGACGTGAATGAATTTGCGGCCTTCGGTGTACACGTCAACGGAACCGGTGTGACGGTTGGCCCAACGGTTACCGATGCCCAGTACCACGTCGGATTTCAGCATGGTCGCGTTGCCGTAGCGGTGCGACGTCTGCAAGCCAACCATGCCCACCATCAGTGGGTGATCGTCCGGGATGGTGCCCCAGCCCATCAGGGTCGGGATAACCGGAATGCCGGTCAGCTCGGCGAACTCCACCAACAGATCGCTGGCGTCGGCATTGATGATGCCGCCACCGGCTACCAGCAATGGGCGCTCAGCCTGATCCAGCAAGGCCAGGGCCTTCTCGACCTGGATGCGGCTAGCGGTCGGCTTGGCCAACGGCAGCGGCTGGTAGGCGTCGATGTCGAATTCGATCTCGGCCATCTGCACGTCGAACGGCAGGTCGATCAGCACTGGACCTGGACGACCGGAGCGCATTTCAAAGAAAGCTTTCTGGAACGCGTAAGGCACTTGGCCCGGCTCCAGGACAGTGGTTGCCCACTTGGTGACGGGCTTGACGATGCTGGTGATGTCGACAGCCTGGAAGTCTTCCTTGTGCATACGGGCGCGGGGTGCCTGGCCGGTAATGCAGAGGATTGGAATCGAGTCGGCCGAGGCGCTGTAGAGCCCGGTGACCATGTCGGTGCCGGCAGGGCCGGAAGTCCCGATGCACACGCCGATGTTGCCAGCCTTGGTGCGGGTGTAGCCCTCGGCCATGTGCGAGGCGCCTTCAACGTGGCGAGCGAGTACGTGATCGATGCCGCCGACTTTTTGCAGGGCGTTGTACAGCGGGTTGATGGCTGCACCCGGGATGCCAAAAGCGGTATCAACCCCTTCACGGCGCATCACCAGAACGGCGGCTTCGATTGCTCTCATTTTGCTCATGGTTTTGTGCCTCTTTACGTTTTGTAATTGTATACAAGTGGCTTTGCGCAGAGTGTATTCACGGCGGACGGCGCAGGTCAATCCATTTTCTCAAGCGCTTGTTTCATTCGTCGGAAGCCAGTTCTACTGTGGCTTTTCGTCGCATGTGGCGCCTTTCGAGAATTATTGTATACAAAAAAATAATTCATTGTGTTCTATTTGTTGCATCGGGCTGCGGCACAACGGCGCAGCCCAACGACTTTCCGAAAAACAAAATGAGGACGGCACCATGAGCGCTTTAACCTTGAAAGTCGCAGTCAACCTGGTCGACGAGGCCATCAGCGCAGGGCGGGCAATTTCCGCGGCGCCCTTGACCATTGCGGTACTGGATGCCGGCGGGCATCTGATCACCCTGCAACGCGAAGACGGTGCCAGCCTGCTGCGCCCGCACGTCGCCATCGGCAAAGCCTGGGGCGCCATCGCGCTGGGCAAGGGGTCTCGCCTGCTGGCACTGGACGCCCAGCAACGCCCGGCGTTCATCGCCGCGTTGAACAGCCTGGGGCAGGGCAGCGTCGTGCCGGCACCGGGTGGTGTGCTGGTTCGCGATCAGGACGGGAATGTGCTGGGGGCGGTGGGGATCAGCGGCGATCTGTCGGATGTTGACGAGCAGTGCGCGATCAATGCCATCGAGGCGCTGGGGTTGGTGGCGGATGCGGGGGTAGCGGCTTGATTTGTAGCGCCTGAACCAAAGCCATCGCGAGCAGGCTCACTCCTACAGGATTTGTGGTCGGACACAAAATTGTCTGAATGCCTCAACCCCTGTAGGAGTGAGCCTGCTCGCGATAGCTATCTTCCAGACACATCGAGACAGTAGTTTGCCCACCCACTTGAATCCACAGAGCTAGGCTTCTCATGACTTGTTCATGGGGGGCAAAGGAATGCCGGATTCACCAGCTGCATACCGATTGCGAGTCGGGCGCTATGCCGAAGCCAGTCGAATTTATCTGTTAACCACCAACACACTTCACAGGACCCCGGTTTTCAAGGATTTCACCTTGGGCAGGATGGTCGTCGATCAATTTCGAAATGCACAGAATCTAGGCTTTGCGAACTCGTTGGCCTGGGTGGTCATGCCTGATCATTTTCATTGGTTGATTGAGTTGCAGAAGGGGTCTTTGAGTGAGCTGATGCAGAAAACCAAGTCGATGAGTACTAAAGCCGTGAAGCAGTCTACCGGTCGAACCACCGGTCTCTGGCAGAGAGGATTTCATGATCGGGCATTGCGGCGGGAGGAGGATTTGGTGAAATTGGCTCGATATGTAGTAGCCAACCCGTTGCGGGCTGGGCTGGTGGAAAAGCTTGGCGACTATCCGTTGTGGGATGCCGTTTGGGTTTGAGCTGAAATCGAGTTGTCTTCATCGCGAGCAGGCTCACTCCTACAGGGAATTGCATTCCAAATGTAGGAGTGAGCCTGCTCGCGATTGGTAGCGCCGCTGTCCATCAACCCGCCTCACACCCCTTGAGCACCAACCGGATAATCGTCTGCGCCGCCGCTTCATAATCCTCTTCATCCAGCTTGGCCTTGCCGGTGATGGCCGTGATCTGCCAGTCGAAGTCGGCGTAGGTCTGGGTCGCGGCCCAGATGCTGAACATCAGGTGGTTGGGGTCGATAGGGGCGATTTGCCCGCGGTCGATCCAGGTCTGGATGCACTCGATGTTGTGCTTGGCCTGGCCATTGAGCTGTTCGACCAGGTCGCGGCTCAGGTGGGGCGCGCCGTGCATGATTTCGCTGGCGAACACCTTGGAGGCGAAGGGCAGGTCGCGGGAGATGCGGATTTTCGAGCGAATGTAGCCGCTGAGCACTTCACCGGGCTCGCCGTCCGGATTGAATGGCGTCGAAGCCTGCAGGATTGGCTCGATGATGCTTTCCAGGACCTCGCGGTAGAGGTTTTCCTTGGATTTGAAGTAGTAGTAGACGTTGGGCTTGGGCAATCCCGCCTTGGCTGCGATATCACTGGTTTTGGTCGCAGCGAAGCCCTTGTCGGCGAACTCCTCACTGGCGGCACGCAGGATCAATTGTTTGTTGCGCTCGCGGATAGTGCTCATAAACCCGGTGATTCCTTGCCTGTTCTGGCGGTTGCGCATGGTATCACCGGCCTCGCGCGGCGCTCAAGAATGCACCGCAGCCCGTGATGGCGCGCTATGCTGCTGCGCATTCATTGCAGAAGGAAAACCGATTCATGGCAGGAAGCAGTTTGCTGGTGCTGATTGACGACATTGCCGCCGTACTGGACGACGTGTCGTTGATGACCAAAATGGCCGCCAAGAAAACCGCCGGCGTACTCGGTGACGATCTGGCACTCAATGCCCAGCAAGTCAGCGGCGTGCGGGCCGAGCGGGAAATCCCGGTGGTCTGGGCGGTTGCCAAGGGTTCGTTCATCAATAAATTGATCCTGGTGCCGTCGGCGCTGGCGATCAGTGCGTTCGTTCCGTGGCTGGTCACGCCGCTGTTGATGGTCGGCGGTGCCTATCTGTGCTTCGAAGGCTTTGAAAAGCTCGCCCACAAGTTCCTGCACAGCAAGGCTGAGGACGCCGCCGAGCATGCGCAGTTGGTCGAGGCTGTGGCTGACCCTGCCACTGATCTGGTGGCGTTTGAAAAGGACAAGATCAAAGGCGCGATCCGCACTGACTTCATTCTTTCGGCAGAAATCATCGCCATCACCCTCGGTACCGTGGCCGGTGCGCCATTGAGCCAGCAAGTCATTGTGCTGTCGGGGATCGCAATCGTCATGACTGTCGGCGTCTATGGCCTGGTAGCGGGTATCGTCAAGCTGGATGACCTTGGGCTCTGGCTGACGCAGAAACCCGGGCAGATGGCGAAAAGCATCGGTGGCGCCATCCTGCGTGCTGCGCCGTACATGATGAAAAGCCTGTCGGTGATTGGCACGGCGGCGATGTTTCTGGTCGGCGGCGGCATCCTGACCCACGGCGTGCCGGTGGTGCATCACTGGATCGAAAGTGTTGGCGCGGCGGCCGGCAGTGGCGGATTTATCGTGCCGGTGTTGCTCAATGGCGTGGCGGGGATTGTCGCAGGCGCGGTGGTGTTGGTGGGGGTCATGGCGGCCAGCAAGATCTGGAAAGCCCTGAAAGGCTGAAGGCAACACATAACAAATGTGGGAGCGGGCTTGCTCGTGAAGAGGTCGTGTCAGTCACCAAAAAGGTTGTCTGGCACATCGCTTTCGTCGGAACGCCGCCCGGAGCAAGCCCGCTCCCACATTGATTTACAGCTGCCGAAATTACTCGGCTATCTGCAATTTGCGCGCTTCGGTGTACACGTAGCGCACTTTCTCGTACTCGAACGGCGAGTTCATCTGGCCATAGCGGAAGCTGGTCTGGTTGCGCTTGTCGATGCCGCGCAGGATCCAGACTTCCGGATGGTTGGAGCTGACTTCGGCCACGTTGAGGAAGTTGATCGCATTCTCGGCCGTGTAATCCACCAACAGGCCGCCGGTGTCACGCAGGTTCGACGGACCGAGGATCGGCAGGACGAAGTAAGCGCCGCCCGGCACGCCGTAGAAGCCCAGGGTCTGGCCGAAGTCTTCGCTCTGGCGTGGCAGGCCCATGGCGGTGGCCGGGTCCCACAGGCCGGCGATGCCGATGGTGGTGTTGAGCAGCAGGCGGCCGGTGGTTTCCAACGAGCGCTGGCCCTTGAGTTGCAGCAGGCTGTTCAACAGGTTCGGCACGTCGCCGAGGTTGTTGAAGAAGTTGCTGACACCGGTGCGCAGGAAGCTCGGGGTGACGTAGCGATAGCCATTGACCACCGGCAGGAACACCCATTGGTCGAAGCGGTAGTTGAAGTGATAGACGCGCCGGTTCCACTCTTCCAGCGGATCGTAGACGGCCAGTGCGCTGAGGGTCGAACGCTCGAACTCGCGCTGGTCCAGGCCCGGGTTGAACTTGAGCTTGCTCAGTGGTTCCTTGAAGCCGTCACTGTCGACCACCACGGGGGCGTTGGCTTTGCTGTTGTCGGCATGGGCGACGCCTGCACAGAGTAACGCTGCGAAAAGCAGGAGATATTTAGCCACGGAAGAACTCCAGCATGGCGTCGCTGTTGACGCGGTAGTTAATGTTGCCGCAGTGGCCACCGTGCGGGTAAACGGTCAGGCGATCACCGAAGGTCTTGCGCAGGAAGCCCAGGTCACCAGGGCCGAGGATGACGTCGTCGGCGTTGTGCATGACCGCGATTTTCGGGCTTTCGTGCAGGTAGTCCTTCAGTGCATACAGGCTCACCTGGTCGATCAGTTGCAGCAGGCTGCCGCCGTCGGTGCGGGCGCGCCACATCGGGATGACCTGTTCGGTGATGTAGCAATCGAAGTCGCATTGCAGCGCACGCTTGAGGAATGGCGTGAGGCTGGTGCCCTCGGTGATCGGGAATTTTGGAGGGGTGATCAGGCCGCGACGGTTGATCAGGTCCGAGGTGAAGGCAATGTCGGCCGCCGAAAAGCGGAACGACGTGCCGATCAGCATCGCCATCTGCTCGTTGGTCAGGTGCTGTTTGGACTGCTGGAAGTCGTAGAGCAGGGCGTCGTTGAGGTCGATATAACCTTTCTGCTGGAAGTAACGGGTCAGTTTGTTCAACACCAGTTCATAGAAGGTGGTGCTGTTGTTGATGCCCTTGACCTCGGTCTGGACCAGCTTGTCGAGGTTGCTGATCGAGGTGTACAGATTGACCGGCGGGTTGAGCAGCAGGACTTTCTTGAAGTTGAAGCTGCGGCGGGTTTCGTCCAGGTGCGCGACGAAAGCGGCATCCAGTGCACCCAGGCTGTACCCGGTCAGGTAGTAATCGGTGACCGGCAATTTCGGGTTCTGTGCCCGCACGGCCTGCATTACCCGATACAGGTCTTCGGCGTCTTCCTTGGACACGCCCGGCGTGGCGAAGCGTGATGCGGCGCTGATGAAGTCATAGCTGGTGGGCGATGACAGCTGCACCACGTGGTAGCCGGCCTTGTAATAGAGCTTTTTCAGGTATTCGTTCAGGGTGCTGTCGTAGCGCGCACCGGTACCGGCGATCAGGAAAATCAGCGGCGCGGCGTGATCCTGCGTGGCAATGAGGTAATTGAGTTTCTTCACCGCCCAGAAATTGTCCGGCAGCTCGAACGCCCGTTCCGGACGCAAGGTGACGCTGCGCACTGACTGATCGATGTCATCGTCCAGTGGCAACTCCGGACGCAGGTCCGGCGGCGTGGTCGCGATGGTCGCCTCGAACGGGTTGGTCAGGGGGTAGCCATAACTGGCGGCGTCAATGTCGGCCGCCAGTGCGGACGCACTCAATATAAGGCCGCCAAACAGGGCGGCGAAGCGCAAGGAACGGAGCATGACTAAATCCCTTAGAAGAAGGTGCCGGATGAATTTCGCAGGCTATGACCACCGGATATGCGCCTAAGTGCCAACCTACGGCACCAAACAGGCTTGATTTCGAAGTAATAGTAGCTGGACGATACACTTTGCGGCGATTGAATGACCAGCTAACAGTTGTTATCACTTGCGAAACGCTTTCTGGCGATTAAGCTGGCCGCCGTTTTTCGCCAATTGGAGTGTTTCATGTCTCGCCGCCTGCCCGTGATTTTGCTGCTTGTTTTGCTGCCTGTATGGCTGGCCGCCAGTTATGGCGCGCGTTATGGCTTCATGGAGGACGCGCAGTGGGTCGGCATTTGCGTGGATGAGGCAAATCGTTGGGAATGCCAGGTGCGTTCGAACCTGGGCTTGATGATTCACTTCGCGGTTTTGGGCTGGGCTGCGTTGGCGGCCGCAATCCTCGGCTTCGTGGTGCCGGGACGGGCAGGGTGGTGGCTGGCGGTGTTGGCGTTGGTGTTCGGGTTTCCGGCGTTGGCGTTGTACAACACGACGCTGGCGGTGTTTGCGGTGGTGATTGCGGGGTTGCGGTTGGTCAGGGGGTCTCGCGGCGTTTAAAAGTCCGTCTTCGCGAGCAAGCCCGCTCCCACATTTGATCCTTGTCGCACACAAACTTTGTGTTCACTGAAGATCTACTGTGGGAGCGGGCTTGCTCGCGAAGAGGCCAGTCAGGTCAATGCAAAATCAAGCCTTGCGAACCCGCAGGCAACGCCACAACGCCGCCACCATCAACCCGCTCACCAGCGCCCAGCCCCAGGCCTGCTGGTTCTGCAAACCTTCACGGAACAACTGCGGCGCAATGCCGGCACCGATGATGAAGGTCAGCAGGGCAATCTCGCGGCGCGGCACATTCACCGGGCGGCACAGATAAACCAGCGCCGGCACGATGAACGCGACACTCGGGAAGCTGCGATAACGCGGATCGAACACCAGTTCCAGCATCATCACTGCCGCCGCGAAACCTGCCGTGGCAACCAGCCAGCCCGCACGCTGTTCCAGCCAGTTGAAAATCCTTCCACGCCATCCACTACGCGGACTCAGCGTCAGTGCTGCATGGGCGAGCACCAGCAGATTCAACGCGGTCAGCAACCCGACCCATAGCCATTCACTGGTAAAGCGTGTGGTGACCCGTGCCAAGTCGCCCCAGGCACCCATCGAGCAGGCCGCCAGTGCGCCGAGCAGCGGCAGCACCAGCGCCGCGCGCGTCGTGCGAACCCGGCCGCCAAGCAGCAGGGTGCCGATAAAGATCAGGCCACCCACCGCCAGCCATTGCGACCAGTACGGTACGTTTGTCACGGGCCCGGCCAGCACGCCCTTGTCCTGGCGATCGGCATCGAACAGTCCCCAGTAACCACCGACCGCACCTTCACTGGCGCGTTTCCAGGGCTGGTCGAAGGCTTCGATCAGGTTGTAGTGCCAGCCATGTTGCTCGGCCATGGCGACAAAACCGCGAATGAACCTGGCTTCATTGACCCGGCTCGGCAGGGCGGTCTCGCGCTGGCGGCCTTCGCTGGGCCAGCCGGTTTCGCCGATCAGTACGTCCTTGGGCGCGAACTTGTTGCCGAACACCTGGCGTACTTCGGCGACATGTTGCAGGGCGGCGTCGATGTTCGACGGATCATCTTCCCAGTACGGCAGCAAGTGAATGGTCAGGAAATCCACGGCGGGGGCGATTTCCGGATGCTTGAGCCAGAATTCCCAGACGTCGGCATAGGTGACAGGCTGCTTGACCTGGCTCTTGACCTTGTTGATCAGCCTGGCCAATTGCGTGCCGGTGACTTCCTTGCGCAATAGGGTTTCGTTGCCGACGATTACCGCACTCACCACATCCGGGTTGGCATTGGCCGAGGCAATCAGCAGGTCGACTTCTTTTTCCGTGTCCACCGGGTTGCTGTTGACCCAGGCGCCGATCATCAGCTTCAAGCCATGCTTGCGCGCCAGATCCGGCAAGGCTTCGAGGCCGGTCATGGAATAGGTGCGGATGCATTCGAAGCTTTTTGACAGCAGCGCGAGGTCGGCGTCCATGCGCTCGGGACGCAGGTTGAATGGCACATCGAACGGCGATTGGTCTTTATCGAATGGGGTGTAGGAGGCGCATTGCAGCTTGTGCGTGGCGCTGGCGACATCCGGCAGAATCACCGGTTTACCGAGGCCGTACCAGAAGCCGCCAAGGGCAAACAGCCCCAGCAGGCACGCGAAAAGATAAGCAGCAAAAGGGAAGCGGGATGTCGCGGACATGGTCAGGCCGTGTGGGAGCAAAGCGGCGCATGTTACCTGCATTTACCCTGTGCTTGGTGGCCTGCATGATTTTGACATGCAAAGTTCGGGCGGAATTTCCGGTACGTTGGTCGCGCTTAAGATTAATGGCTTTCTGATGTCGTTTCTCGATGGCTTGAGGTCGCTGGCAGAGCAGGTCGCCAAGAGCGTCAGGTTGATGATCGGCGTGTCAGTACTCCGCTGATGTTCGCACGAGTTTGCGGTAAGGCGTGATGGGGGCGCTGTGCACCATAACAATACGTTTAAGCGACTCGGCATCCGTCGAGCGCAGCACTTTCGGGGAAGTAACGATGAAGATGCGACGACTCTTGGGCGCAGGTGCCGCTTTGGTGCTGGCGATCAGTGCTACCGTGGCCAGTGCCGCCGGAAAGGAAGTGACTCTCGGTTATGTCGACGGCTGGTCGGACAGTGTCGCCACGACCAACGTGGCCGCAGAAGTGATCAGACAGAAACTCGGTTATGACGTGAAGCTGCAAGCGGTCGCTACCGGGATCATGTGGCAAGGCGTGGCCACCGGCAAACTCGACGCCATGCTGTCGGCCTGGCTGCCAGTGACCCACGGTGATTACTGGGCGAAGAACAAGGATCAGGTCGTCGATTACGGCCCGAACTTCAAGGACGCGAAAATCGGCCTGATCGTGCCGGAGTACGTTAAAGCCAAGTCCATCGACGATCTGAAAACCGACGACAGCTTCAAGAATCGCATCGTCGGCATCGACGCCGGTTCAGGTGTGATGCTCAAGACTGATCAGGCCATCAAGGATTACGACCTGACCGGTTATCAACTAAAGGCCAGTTCCGGTGCCGGCATGATTGCGGAGCTGACCCGTGCCGAGAAGAAAAACGAATCCATCGCAGTGACCGGCTGGGTGCCGCACTGGATGTTCGCCAAGTGGAAACTGCGCTTCCTCGAAGACCCGAAAGGCGTATACGGCGCGGCTGAAACCGTGAACAGCATCGGCAGCAAAGGCCTGGAGGCCAAGGCGCCGGAAGTGGCCAAGTTCCTGAAGAACTTCCAGTGGGAATCCAAGGATGAAATCGGCCAGGTGATGCTGGCGATTCAGGACGGTGCCAAGCCTGAAACCGCGGCGAAGGATTGGGTCGCCAAACACCCTGAGCGTGTGGCTGACTGGACTAAATAACAGTCGCCTCGTTTTAACTTGTGGGAGCGGGCTTGCTCGCGAAGGCGGTGTAACAGACAACAGTAATGTTGACTGTTATGGCCCCTTCGCGAGCAAGCCCGCTCCCACAGTTGTTTATGGTGTGCTGGAAATTGGCGAATCTGTCATGTGGTTCTAAGACTAAGGTCGTCTGGAACCTGCCCCGCAGCCGCATAGAGTGGATACCGTTCCAACTAAATCTGTGCTGCGAGGATAAAAACAATGAACGACAGCATTTACCTCTCGATTCAAAACAGCCCGCGCTTCAAGGAGCTGGTTAGCAAGAGGGAACGATTCGCCTGGATTCTATCGGCGATCATGCTAGGGCTTTACTCCGGATTCATCCTTTTGATTGCTTACGGGCCGCATGTACTGGGGGCGAAAATCAGCCCTGAGTCCTCGATTACCTGGGGCATCCCGATTGGTGTCGGGCTGATTGTTTCGGCCTTCATCCTGACCGGCATCTACGTACGACGCGCCAACGGCGAATTCGACGACCTGAACAATGCGATTCTCAAGGAGGCTCAGCAATGATCCGGCGTCTAATGGCTCTTTTGAGCATCGCAGCATTCGCGCCTGGCGCCTGGGCCGCTGACGCCCTGACCGGCGCCGTGCAGAAGCAACCCCTCAACGTGTCCGCGATCCTGATGTTCGTCGCCTTCGTCGGCGCGACCCTGTGCATCACCTACTGGGCGTCCAAGAAAAACAAGTCGGCCTCCGACTACTACGCGGCGGGCGGCAAGATCACCGGTTTCCAGAACGGTCTGGCGATTGCCGGTGACTACATGTCGGCGGCGTCCTTCCTGGGTATTTCCGCGCTGGTGTTCACCTCCGGCTACGACGGCCTGATCTACTCGATCGGCTTCCTGGTGGGCTGGCCGATCATCCTGTTCCTGATCGCCGAGCGCCTGCGGAACCTGGGTAAATATACCTTTGCCGACGTGGCCTCCTATCGCCTCGGGCAAACCCAGATCCGCTCGCTGTCCGCCTGCGGTTCGCTGGTGGTGGTGGCGTTCTACCTGATCGCGCAAATGGTGGGTGCCGGCAAGCTGATCCAGCTGCTGTTCGGTCTCGATTACCACGTAGCGGTGATCCTGGTCGGTATCCTGATGTGCATGTACGTGTTGTTCGGCGGCATGCTGGCGACCACCTGGGTGCAGATCATCAAGGCTGTGCTGCTGCTGTCCGGCGCTTCTTTCATGGCGCTGATGGTGATGAAGCACGTCAACTTCGACTTCAACGCACTGTTCTCCGAGGCGATCAAGGTTCACCCTAAGGGTGAGGCGATCATGAGCCCGGGCGGCCTGGTGAAAGATCCAATCTCGGCGTTCTCCCTCGGCCTGGCGCTGATGTTCGGTACCGCTGGCCTGCCGCACATCCTGATGCGCTTCTTCACCGTGAGTGACGCAAAAGAAGCGCGCAAGAGCGTGCTGTACGCAACCGGCTTCATTGGTTACTTCTACATCCTGACCTTCATCATCGGCTTCGGCGCGATCCTGCTGGTCAGCACCAACCCGGCCTTCAAGGATGCGGCTGGCGCACTGTTGGGCGGTAACAACATGGCGGCGGTGCACCTGGCCAACGCGGTGGGTGGCAGTATCTTCCTGGGCTTCATCTCGGCGGTGGCGTTCGCGACCATTCTGGCAGTGGTTGCCGGTCTGACCCTGGCCGGTGCTTCGGCGGTGTCCCACGACCTGTACGCCAGCGTGATCAAGAAGGGCAAGGCCAACGAGAAGGATGAAATTCGCGTCTCGAAGATCACCACTATCGCCTTGGCGGTGCTGGCAATTGGTCTGGGTATCCTGTTCGAGAGCCAGAACATTGCGTTCATGGTAGGCCTGGCGTTCTCCATCGCGGCGAGCTGTAACTTCCCGGTGCTGCTGCTTTCCATGTACTGGAAGAAACTGACCACTCGCGGTGCGATGATTGGCGGCTGGATGGGCTTGATCAGTGCCGTTGGCTTGATGGTCCTTGGGCCAACCATCTGGGTGCAGATCCTGCATCACGAGAAGGCTATCTTCCCGTATGAGTATCCGGCGTTGTTCTCGATGTTGATTGCCTTTGTCGGGATCTGGTTCTTCTCGGTTACTGACAAGTCGACTGCGGCTGACAATGAGCGGGCGCTGTTCTTCCCGCAGTTTGTTCGTTCGCAGACTGGGTTGGGGGCGAGTGGGGCTGTTTCGCACTAAGGCTTCAGCGCTTCGCACTGACATTGAATGCCCCGGTCGAGAGATCGGGGCATTTTTTATTGGTCGATAACCGCCCCGTATTTGGCTGATGTGCGCGGTCTTGTAGGAGCTGGCTTGCCAGCGATGGCTATCTGACTGAGTACATATCCATTTCTGCGGTAACGGCGGCTTATGGTTTCGCCCTTACGGCGAGTCACTTTTTTACAAGCGCCTAAAAAAAGTAACCAAAAAAACGCTCGGGTATGACTCACCCACATAGGTAACAAAACAGTTCAAGCACATAGGTAACAGTCTTTAACTGGCACTGGTCGATTCCGAGGATCTGACCATGCCGTGGCGAGAGCTGAAACCTATGGACCTGAAAGT
>NZ_JAHBDR010000091.1:0-34139 GCF_019956575.1 Pseudomonas sp. A-R-19 | reverse complement strand
CTCAGCCCCGCAGTATGTACTGCCTCATCGACGGGCGGAGCGCATTTACCCCCGGGCCATCAGGCTCAAATCCCCGAAGTATCCGATCAAAAATAAAAATGCCAGTCAGCTTAACTGACTGGCATTAATCCCGAGGGATCGCCTTTTTTTACTAGGATCTGGAGTTATCGAACCGCCAGAATCGGGCTACCCAACCTCTCCAGCAATGTTGCCTGGGCGCTGCGCGGGTTCTGGTTGCCGGTCGGTGTGTTACGGATGTAACGCCCGTCCGACTGCAGGCTCCAGCTGTGGGTGTTATCGGTCAGATACAACTCCAGCTCTTTCTTGACCCGCATGATCAGCTTCTTGCCTTCCACCGGGAAGCAAGTCTCGACGCGCTTGTCGAGGTTGCGTTCCATCCAGTCGGCGCTGGACAGGAACATCTGCTCGTCGCCGCCATTGAGGAAGTAGAAGACCCGGGTGTGTTCCAGGAAGCGGCCGATGATCGAGCGCACGTGGATGTTGTGGGACACCCCGGCGATGCCCGGTCGCAGGCAGCACATGCCACGCACCACCAGGTCGATGCGCACACCTGACTGGCTGGCCTTGTACAGCGCGCGGATGATCTTCGGATCGGTCAGCGAGTTGAACTTGGCGATGATGTGCGCCGGCTTGCCGTCGAGGGCGAACTGGGTTTCGCGGGCAATCATGTCGAGCATGCCCTTTTTCAGGGTGAACGGCGCGTGCAGCAACTTCTTCATGCGCAGCGTCTTGCCCATGCCGATCAACTGGCTGAACAGCTTGCCAACGTCTTCGCACAAGGCGTCGTCGGAAGTCAGCAGGCTGTAGTCGGTGTACAGGCGTGCATTACCGGCGTGATAGTTACCGGTGCCGAGGTGCGCGTAACGGACGATTTCACCGGCCTCGCGACGCAGGATCAGCATCATCTTGGCGTGGGTCTTGAAGCCGACAACACCGTAGATCACCACCGCACCGGCCGCTTGCAGGCGGCTGGCCAGTTGCAGGTTGGACTCTTCGTCGAACCGCGCGCGCAGCTCGATCACCGCCGTCACTTCCTTACCGTTACGCGCAGCATCCACCAGCGCATCGACGATTTCCGAGTTGGCACCGGAGCGATACAGGGTCTGGCGCACCGCCAGCACGTGCGGGTCCTTGGCGGCCTGGCGCAGCAGGTCGACCACCGGGGTAAACGATTCGAACGGGTGCAGCAGCAGGATGTCCTGCTTGCTGATCACGCTGAAAATGTTTTCGCTGTTCTGCAGCAGTTTCGGGATCTGCGGGGTGAACGGCAGGTATTGCAGCTCGCGCTGGCTGTCCAGGCCAGTGATGCTGAACAGCCGCGTCAGGTTCACCGGACCGTTGACCTGATACAGCTCGCTCTCGCTCAGGTTGAACTGCTTGAGCAGGTAGTCGGACAGGTGTTTCGGGCAGGTGTCGGCCACTTCCAGGCGTACTGCGTCACCGTAGCGACGGGAGAACAGTTCGCCGCGCAGGGCGCGAGCCAGGTCTTCGACGTCCTCGGAGTCCAACGCCAGGTCGGCGTTGCGGGTCAGGCGGAACTGGTAGCAGCCCTTGACCTTCATGCCCTGGAACAGGTCATCGGCATGGGCGTGGATCATCGACGACAGGAACACATAATTATCGCCAGAGCCGCCAACCTCTTCCGGAACCTTGATGATCCGCGGCAGCAGGCGCGGTGCCGGAATGATCGCCAGACCGGAATCCCGTCCGAAGGCATCGATACCCTCGAGCTCGACGATGAAGTTCAGGCTCTTGTTCACCAGCAACGGGAACGGGTGAGTCGGGTCGAGGCCGATCGGGGTGATGATCGGCGCGATTTCGTCGCGGAAATAGCGTCGGACCCAGGTTTTCAGCTTGGTCGTCCAGTGGCGGCGACGGATGAAGCGGACCTGATGTTTTTCCAGCTCCGGCAACAGAATGTCGTTGAGGATCGCGTACTGACGGTCGACGTGACCGTGCACCAGCTCGCTGATGCGCGCCAATGCCTGATGCGGTTGCAGACCGTCGGCGCCCGCCTGTTCACGGGCGAAGGTGATCTGCTTCTTCAGGCCGGCGACGCGAATCTCGAAGAACTCGTCCAGGTTGCTGGAGAAGATCAGCAGAAACTTCAGCCGCTCCAGCAATGGATAGGACTCGTCCAGCGCCTGTTCCAGCACGCGGATGTTGAACTGTAGTTGCGACAGCTCGCGGTGGATGTACAGGCTGCTGTCGTCCAGGCCGGGAATGGCAATCGCCGGTGCCGCCGCAGCGGGTTCGACGACCGCCGCGGGCGGAGCAGGCTCCAACTCCGGCGGGGTCTCGGCGATCTGCTCTACCACGGGCTGGGCGTCTTGTACGGCAACTTCAGTGAGTCCTTCGGTATTCATCACATGTTCCTGGGAGGGCTATTTCTGCTCTCGTAACAATTGAGCGGCACGAACGGCAAAGTACGTCAGGATGCCATCAGCGCCTGCACGTTTGAAAGCGGTCAGGGATTCGAGGATAACCCCTTCGCTCAACCAGCCATTCTGAATCGCCGCCATGTGCATGGCGTATTCGCCGCTGACTTGATAGACAAAGGTCGGCACTTTGAATTCTTCTTTTACCCGGCACAGGATGTCCAGGTACGGCATGCCTGGCTTGACCATGACCATGTCTGCACCTTCTGACAAGTCCGCCGCCACTTCGTGCAGGGCTTCGTTGCTGTTGGCCGGGTCCATCTGATAGGAGGCCTTGTTGGCCTTGCCCAGGTTCAGCGCCGAACCGACCGCATCGCGGAACGGGCCGTAATAGGCACTGGCGTACTTGGCCGAGTAGGCCATGATGCGCACATTGACGTGACCGGCCACCTCGAGGGCTTCGCGGATCGCCTGGATGCGACCGTCCATCATGTCCGATGGCGCCACGACCTGAGCGCCGGCCTCGGCGTGGGACAGGGCTTGCCTGACCAGTGCATCGACGGTGATGTCGTTCTGCACGTAGCCTTCTTCATCAAGGATGCCGTCCTGACCGTGGGTGGTGAACGGGTCCAGGGCGACGTCGGTGATCACGCCCAGCTCCGGGAATCGCGCACGCAGCGCACGGGTCGCGCGTTGGGCAATGCCTTCGGGGTTCCACGCTTCGGCGGCGTCCAGGGACTTGAGTTCAGCCGGAGTCACCGGGAACAGCGCCAGTGCCGGAATCCCCAGCTCGACCCACTTGGCCGCTTCTTCCAGCAGCAGGTCGATGGTCAGGCGTTCGACGCCCGGCATCGAGGCCACCGCTTCGCGACGGTTTTCCCCATCCAGCACGAATACCGGCAGGATCAGGTCATCGACGGTCAGGACGTTTTCACGGACCAGACGACGCGAGAAGTCGTCACGACGGTTGCGGCGCAGGCGGGTTGCGGGGAACAAACGGTTGGCGGGGGTAAAGCTCACGGCAGACTCCTGAGCCCGCGCTTACGGGCGAGCGTGACAGTTATAAGCGGCCATTATGACGAACGTATTACAGTTATGTGCACGCTGTGACACGTAGCCGCATTCCATTGTCGTTGTAGGAAATGTTCACGTCGAGACACATTTGGACACTTTCCTGAATGTGCCCGAAGGGTTAGGCTGCGCGTTCATTTCGCCAGCACCCAGACAATGCTCCAACAATTTCTGCATGACTTCGGCTACTTTGCCCTTTTTCTAGGCACGTTCTTCGAAGGCGAAACCATCCTGGTACTCGCGGGCTTCCTCGCGTTCCGCGGATACATGGACATCAACCTGGTGGTGGTCGTGGCCTTCTTCGGCAGCTACGCCGGCGACCAACTGTGGTATTTCCTGGGGCGCAAGCACGGCCGCAAGCTGCTGGCGCGCAAGCCGCGCTGGCAAATGATGGGTGACCGGGCGCTGGAACACATTCGCAGGCATCCGGACATCTGGGTCCTGAGTTTCCGCTTCGTCTACGGTTTGCGTACGGTCATGCCGGTGGCTATCGGGCTGTCGGGCTATCCCCCGGGCCGTTACCTGCTGCTCAACGGGATTGGCGCGGCGATCTGGGCCGCTGCATTGGCGGCGGCCGCGTACCATTTCGGCGCCGTGCTCGAAGGCATGCTCGGCAGTGTGAAGAAGTACGAACTCTGGGTGCTCGGCGCCCTGCTGGTCCTGGGACTCGTGCTGTGGCTGCGTCGGCGCTTCAAGAATGCCCGCCTGGCCAAACAGATCTACGCCGACGAACAAGCCCTGAAGAGGACCAAAACCGAAGGCCCTACGACGCCAACCGAGTGATGCGGTTTCTGCAACAGTAGAGACCGATAACGCTCAACAGGCTGTAACTGAGCAGGCCGATCCAGCCCGCCGCGCTGACCGGCCACAGCCCCACTAGCGGGGCCAGCCATACCAATGGCAGATTCGACCCCAGCCGCAACAGCTCCAGCTTCAACGCCCACGGGCGATTCTCCAGGGCCACGCCCAGCACAAACAGACCGAACGCCACTGAGCCCCAGCCCAACACCAGGGCGGCGACTGGCAGCTTCGGCTCAAGATTCATCAAGTAACTGCCCAGTGCGATATAGAAACAGAACTGCAACAGCACGTAGAGCTGCTGACGTCCGTCCAGTGGCACCTCGAATTTGCGGAAAAGGCCCAGGTCAGGCTTGTTCATCGGGTATTTGGCGGCCACGTCCGCCGGGCGCCAACCGGTGCGCATGAACCAGATCCGAAGTTTGTCCCAAGTGCTTTCGGCACGCCGTGCATCTGCCCATAACTGCGCATAGAACTGCACGTTCGCCCACACCGGATTCCAGCTCGCCAACGGTGTGGTCACACCGAAGACCACCGGTTCGTTGTCGTCTTCTTCCTGGAACGAGCCGAACAGACGGTCCCAAATAATGAACACACCGCCGTAGTTGCGATCCATGTAGAGAGCGTTCTGTGCATGGTGGGCCCGATGATTGGAAGGCGTGACAAAGAACCATTCGAACCAGCCAAGCTTGGGAATGTGTCGGGTGTGCACCCAGAACTGATACAGCAGGTTCAACGCCGCGACACTGACGAACACCAGCAGCGGTACGCCAAACACGGCCATCGGCAGATAGAAGATCCAGCTCAGGAGGAATCCGGTACTGGTCTGGCGCAACGCCGTGGACAGGTTGTAGTCCTCGCTCTGGTGATGCACCGAATGCGCGGCCCAGAGGATGTTGCGCTCGTGGCCCATGCGATGCAGCCAGTAGTAGCAGAAGTCGTAGAAGACAAAGGCAAGCACCCAGGTCCAGACGCTGTCGGCCGACAACTCGAACAGCGCCAGATGCTTGAGGGCGAACGCATAGGTCAGCAATCCCACGCCTTTGGTCAGCAGCCCCGTGGTGGTCGACAGCACGCCGGTGCTGATGCTGTTGATCGCGTCCGCCAGCCGATAGTTGCTCACCCCGCGCCAACGGTCGGCCATCAGCTCGAAAGCGATCAGCACAAAGAAGAACGGCACCGCATACAGAATGAAATCCATGACGCGCCCTGGTCGGAATCCTGCGGACAGATGCTATGTGTAACTGTGAATTAACCCTATGGCAACGAGTGACAAATTAGTGGACATTTAACGCCATGAATCTGGAGAAAAGCCCATGAGCAAAAAAGTTGCAGTGATCCTTTCCGGTTGTGGCGTGTACGACGGCGCCGAGCTCCACGAG
Source organism: Pseudomonas sp. A-R-19 (assembly GCF_019956575.1). Classification (NCBI taxonomy): domain Bacteria; kingdom Pseudomonadati; phylum Pseudomonadota; class Gammaproteobacteria; order Pseudomonadales; family Pseudomonadaceae; genus Pseudomonas; species Pseudomonas sp. A-R-19. The sequence continues at coordinate 28,489 of NZ_JAHBDR010000091.1, read as the reverse complement.
AGCGTCATCACCCTGCTGCGCCTGGACCAGCGCGGAGCCCAGGTGCAGTGCTTCGCACCGAACATCGCGCAGTTGCATGTGATCAATCACCTGACCGGCGAAGAAATGCCCGAGTCGCGCAACGTGCTGGTGGAGTCGGCGCGGATTGCCCGGGGCAACATCAAGGACATCCGTGACGCAAACGTCGACGAGTTCGATGCGCTGATCGTGCCCGGCGGCTTCGGCTCGGCCAAGAACCTGTCCAACTTCGCCATCGAAGGCGCCGGCTGCACCGTTCAACCGGATGTCCTGGCCCTGACCGAAGCCTTTGCCGAGGCCGGCAAGCCAGTGGGGTTGATGTGCATTTCACCGGCCCTGGCGGCGAAGATCTATGGCCCCGGCGTCACCTGTACCATCGGCAATGACACTGACACCGCTGCCGCGATGAACAAGATGGGCGCGACCCATACCGATTGCGCGGTCAGTGACATTGTCGAGGACAAGGCGCGCAAACTGGTGAGCACCCCGGCTTACATGCTGGCGCAATCGATCAGTGAAGTGGCGTCCGGCATCAACAAGCTGGTCGACCGGGTACTGGAACTGACCCACGAAAACGATGCCTGACACGATTTATTGTAGGAGCGAGCTTGCTCGCGAAAGACGTGAGAGCGCCACGTTCATCCAGCCAGCACTCGTCATCGTTGACGTCCATCGCGAGCAAGCTCGCTCCTACAGTTTGCGCGTCAGCCGGGTAAGGATCCGGTCCAGCGCATTGGCGAACGCCTGCTTCTCACGATCGCCGAACGGCGCTGGTCCTCCGCCCATTTGCCCCTGCTCGCGCAGATCGGTGAACAGATTGCGCACCGCCAGCCGCTCCCCCATGTTCTGCGCATCAAACTCCTTGCCCCGCGGATCGAGCGCAGCCACACCCTTCTTCACCAGGCGATCAGCCAACGGCACATCGCTGCAGATCACCAGCTCACCGGGTACCGCGTGTTCCACCAGGTAATCATCGGCCGCATCCGGACCGCTCGGCACCACGATCAGCTTGACCAGCGCCAGACCTGGCTTGGTCTGCGGCTGCCCGGCCACCAGCACCACTTCGAACTGGCGCTTGAGGGCGAACTTCACCACCAGATCCTTGGCCTGCCGGGGGCAGGCATCGGCGTCGATCCACACACGCATTTAATTTTCCTCTGTTGAAAAGCATCGCGGGCAAGCCCGCGCCCACAGGTTAACGCTAAACCTGTGGGAGCGGGCTTGCCCGCGAATATGAGCGAAGCGAATGCCGTTTAAGAAACCTGCACCCGCCGCCTCTCAGCCATCCGACTACGCCCATAAAGCACGACAATCGCAAGGATCGCCACAGCCTGGGCACTCAGCGAATACGCATCGGCATGGATCCCCAGCCAGTCAAACTCAAAGAACGGCACAGGCCGCGTGCCGAAGATCCCGGCTTCCTGCAGCGCTTTCACGCCATGTCCGGCAAACACCACCGACAAGGCGCACAAGAGACCAGCGTTGATGCTGAAGAACAGCGCCAGCGGCAGCTTCGCCGAACCGCGCAAAATCACCCAGGCCAGGCCGATCAGCAGCACCACAGCGGTCGCACCACCGGCCAGCACCGCGTTATGCCCCGCCGGACCTGCCTGCAACCACAGGGTTTCGTAAAACAGGATCACTTCGAACAGTTCACGATACACCGAGAAAAACGCCAGGGTCGCAAAGCCGAAACGCCCGCCGCCACCCACCAGGCTGGACTTGATGTAATCCTGCCAGGCCGCCGCGTGACGACGGTCATGCATCCACACGCCCAGCCACAACACCATGACGCTGGCAAACAACGCTGTCGCGCCCTCAAGCAATTCACGCTGCGAACCGCTGACATCAATCACATAGGCTGCCAGCGCCCAGGTACCCAGCCCCGCCAGAAATGCCAGGCCCCAACCGACGTTGACGCTGCGCACCGCCGCCTGTTGACCGGTGTTACGCAGGAAAGCCAGGATCGCCGCCAGCACCAGAATCGCCTCCAGCCCTTCGCGCAGCAGGATCAGCAAGCCGGAAATGTAACTCAGCGACCAGCTCAAACCGTCGTTGCCCAACAGATCGGCCGATGCCTTCAACTTGGCCTTGGCCGCGTCCAGACGCTGTTCGACGTCTGTCACCGGCAGGCCATCCTGCAAGGACTGACGGTAGGCCATCAGGGATTTTTCAGTGTCTTTTCGGACGTTGGCGTCAATGTTGTCCAGCGAGCTTTCGACCAGCTCGAAGCCTTCAAGGTAGGCCGCTACCGATAAGTCATAAGCCTGATCATGCTCGCCGGCACGATACGCCGCGACGCTCTTGTCCAGAGTAGCTGCGGTGTAGTCGAGCAGTTGTGCCGGGCCGCGCTTGACCTGCGGCGGTTGCGCCCGCTGGGTACGAAACGTCGCGGCGGCTTGGAGACCTTCGACAGCTTGCACTTCGGCCGGGGTCTGACGGGCCAGATCGGCGATGTTGTAGGTTTTCTCGGCACGGGCTGTCGCCGGGTCGACACTGAAGCTGGCGATGTAGGTGGCCAGGTCCCAACGCTGGCGATCATCCAGTTGGTCGGCAAAGGCTGGCATGTCAGTCCCTTCAATGCCCTGGCCCAAGGTGCTGTAGAGCGCGTAGAGGCTCAGTCGATCCTGCCGCGTGGTATCGCGCAGGTTGGATGGCGCTGGCGTCATGCCGACACCCGCCGGGCCGTCTCCGGCCCCGGTGTCGCCATGGCACACCGAGCAATGCTGAGCGTACAGCGGCGCCCCACGCGACGGGTCTGGCGTAATGACCGGGGCCTGGCTGACTTCATAGGCCACGGCCAACTTCGCACCCAGTTGCCGGACCTGGCGAGTGACGTCGGCACCGTCCTGACGGACGCTGATTGAATTTTCCAGCGTGACCAGGCTTTGCTCCAGCGCCGCTTTTTCCGGTTTGGCCGGCATGCCCGCCATCAAACTTCCCAGCGTCTTGACCGACTCTTGCTGCGCGTGAAATCCGGCCTGATCGATGATGCTGCCCGCCTGCACCGTGTCCGGGTAATCCGCGCCGATGTAATCGAGCAAGTGCAGCGCCTGCGGAGCACCTTCGACGGGTGCGGCCACCGACTGAAAGCTGCACACCGCGAACAGCGGCAGCACCAGCCAGGCCAGAAAACGGGAGGGGGCAATCATGAATGAATCTCAATTGGAAAAACGAAGTTACATATTGTTAACGCCCAACCGGTTTCGCTCAAGCTTTGTTGGGACTTCCTGCCAAAGTGCAGGCGCTCCAAAGTACTGATACGCCAACAAAAAAGGCGACCGCATGGGTCGCCTTTTCGGGTTCCTGCCGATTCAGACGGCGGCTCTGCGCAGCGTTGCCATAAACGCCGCCGCCCCAATGAACAGCCCGGCAAAGGTCCGGTTCATGCGTTTTTGCTGTTTCGGTGTGCGCAGCAGACGCAGCACTTTGGACGCCAGGCCGGTGTAGCCGGCCATGACGATCAGGTCGACGCAGATCATGGTCACGCCGATCACCAGATACTGAATCAGCAGCGGAGCATGGGGGTCGATGAACTGCGGCAACACCGCCAGCATGAACACCAGCGCTTTGGGGTTGCTGATGTTCACCAGGAAACCACGGAACACCAGGGCCATCGGCTTGCCGATCTGGCGCACCGCCGCGTCATCGCTCATATCGCTGGGCAACGCGCGCCATTGCTTGATCGCGAGGTAAACCAGATACGCCACGCCAAACCATTTGATGGCGTAGAAGGCCGAGGCCGAAGCCGTGAGAATGGCGCCAACACCGGCACCGACGATGGCGATCTGCACCGCCAGGCCCAGTTGCAGGCCCAGGGCGTTCCAGTAGCCGCGCCAGAAACCGTATTGCAGACCGCTGGACATAGACGCAATGGCGCCGGCACCGGGGGACAGACTGATCACCCAGCAGGCGGCAAAAAACGCCAGCCATGTTTGAAGCTCCATTGCACACCTCGACTCGGACTCGTGACAGACGTCTAAGCTAATGCGGCTTTGGTTGGATGACTACCGATTTTTTGCCGGATGTGTCGACAGCCGACCAGCGTTTGCGGCGTGAGGGCTTCTTCGCGAGCAAGCCCGCTGCCACAGTTGATCTTCAGTGGCCACAAAGGTGGGAGCGGGCTTGCTCGCGAAAGCGGTGTATCAGGCAACAACAGGCTTACTTTTCAAACCCGCTGGAAGGAAACACATCCGTCCCGCGCCAGCGCCGCACCGATCGCTGGAAGAACAGACTGTTGGGCACCTGCACCATGGCGCTGCCCGTACCGAGTTCTTCGGCCTCGATCAGCGTGGTGTAGAGGAGATTGATCGCCACCACCCGACCTTTGACGCCAGGCTTGTCGGTGGTGTCCACCAACTCGACCACATCACCTAGGCGGAACGGGCCGACGGTAAAGATCAGGATCGCGCACAGCAGGTTCGACAGCACGCTCCACATGGCGAAAAACGCCACCGCCGCGACCGCGACGAAACCGGACAACGCGGTCCAGAGCACCGTGGCCGATACACCGAGTCGCTCCAGCACGAAGATCAGCGCGCTGCCCATGATCAGCCAGCGCAAACCGCCCCGCAGCGGCAACATCAGCTGCGGCGGGAACGGGTAACGCTCACCGAGGCGGGTCAGGCCTTTCGCAACGAAGCGCTGGGTGAAATAGCCGGCGAGCAGGATCAGCAAAATTTGCACGCCAAGCCAGATCGGCTCGGCCCACACTGCCGGTAGCGGCAGCTTGAAGGCATCCATCAGGACAGCGCCTCCAGCTCCGCCTGCATGCTTTCCAGCAACTCCAGGGCTTCCATCCACGCTTCTTCCAGTTCCGCCTCACGCACCTTCAGCTTGGCCTGTTCGGCCAGCAGATCACGCAATTCATTCTTGCGTGCCGGTTCGTAGATGTCGCTGTCGCCGAGGCTGGCATCGACCTTCGCCAGTTTTTCGTGGAGCTTGCCGAGCTCGACTTCAAGCTTGTCAGCTTCGCGCTTGTGCGGCGCCAGTTGCTGACGCAACGCAGCGGCAGCCTGACGCTGGGCTTTCTTGTCGGTCTTGTCCGGATTGACCGGCGTGTTGCTGACCGGGGCGTTGCGCTGGCGATACTCCACCAGCCAGCGGGTGTAGTCCTCCAGGTCGCCGTCGAACTCTTCGACCTTGCCGTCCGCCACCAGATAGAAATTGTCGGTGGTGCTTTTAAGTAGATGACGGTCGTGGGAGACCACCAGTACCGCGCCACTGAATTCCTGCAGGGCCATGGTCAGCGCCAGGCGCATTTCCAGGTCCAGGTGGTTGGTCGGTTCGTCGAGCAGCAGCAGGTTCGGCCGGTCCCAGGCGATCAACGCCAGTGCCAGGCGCGCCTTCTCGCCACCGGAGAAATTCAGCACCGGCTCGTCGATCCGCGCGCCACGGAAGTCGAAACCACCGAGGAAGTCGCGCAGGGTCTGTTCGCGCTCGGTCGGCGCCAGGCGCTGCAAGTGCAGCAATGGGCTGGCCTTGGAGTCCAGGGAGTCGAGTTGGTGTTGGGCAAAGTAACCGACCACGGTGTTCTCGCCACGGGTCAAGCGGCCGGCCAACGGCGAAAGCTCACCGGCCAGGTTCTTGATCAGGGTCGACTTACCGGCGCCGTTAGGGCCGAGCAGGCCGATACGTGCACCCGGGGTCAGTTGCAGCTTGACCTTCTCCAGCACGGTTTTGTCGCCATAACCCAAGCGGGCATCGGACAGGTCGATCAGCGGGCTGGAAATCTTCTGCGATTCACGGAACACGAAATCGAACGGCGAATCGACGTGGGCAGCGGTCAGCTCTTCCATCCGCTCCAGTGCCTTGATCCGGCTCTGGGCCTGGCGGGCCTTGGTGGCCTGGGCCTTGAAGCGGGCGATGTAGCTTTCCATGTGCGCACGCTGCACCTGCTGCTTCTCGTAGGCCTGCTGTTGCTGGGCCAGGCGTTCGGCACGGGCGCGTTCGAAGGCGCTGTAGCCACCGCGGTACAGGGTGATCTTGCGCTGATCGACGTGAGCCACGTGATCGACCACGGCATCGAGGAAGTCGCGGTCGTGGGAAATCAGCATCAGGGTGCCTGGATAGCTCTTGAGCCATTCCTCAAGCCAGATGATGGCGTCGAGGTCCAGGTGGTTGGTCGGCTCGTCGAGCAGCAGCAGGTCCGATGGGCACATCAAGGCCTGCGCCAGGTTCAGGCGCATCCGCCAGCCGCCGGAGAAATCCCCGACCGGACGATCCATCTGCTCGTTGGTGAACCCAAGGCCGGCCAGCAACTTGCGCGCCCGGGCGTCGGCGGTGTACCCGTCGGCGCTGTCGAGTTCCGAGTGCAGGCGGGCCTGTGCGGCACCGTCATGGGCCGCTTCGGCTGCCGCCAGGTCACGTTGCACCTGGCGCAGGCGCAGGTCGCCATCGAGCACGTAGTCGACCGCCAGGCGTTCGAGGGTATCGACCTCCTGGCGCATGTGGGCGATACGCCAGTCGGCCGGCAGGAAGCAATCACCCGAGTCCGGGTGCAGTTCGCCCCGAAGCAAGGCGAACAGGCTCGATTTGCCGGCGCCGTTGGCACCGATGAGGCCGGCTTTATGGCCGGCGTGCAGGGTCAGCTCGGCGTCTTCTAGCAGACGTTGCGGGCCACGCTGTAAAGTCAGGTTCTGAAGTCGAATCATAATGGCGGCGGAGTCTACCAGCTTCGCTCGTAACTGGCGCGAGTAGCACTATGTCCTCTGACCTGTGGAGCTTTTCCCTGAACACTTACGCTCGACCGGGCATTGAGCAGGCATGCCTGCAATTGCAGTCGGCGGGGGTCAACGTGTGTCTGCTGCTGTGTGCTGCCTGGTTGGGACAACGAGGCGTGGCCTGCGATGAGCAGCGTTTGCAGCATCTACGCAGTGTGGCCGTCTCTTGGGACAGCGATGTCGTGCGACCGTTACGCACCTTGCGCACGCAATGGAAGGCCGCTGCCACGGCAGACGCTGATTTGCACAACCTGCGTGAACAAGTGAAGGCACTGGAGCTGGAAGCCGAGCGGCATCTGTTGTTGCGGCTGGAGAAAGCGGCACAGAGTTGGCCACAAGATGCCGAGACCGATCTATCGGCCTGGCTGGAAGGTGCGGCGGCGGGTGCCGCCCACCTGCACCGCGACGCGCTGCATCAGCTGCGCGTCGCGGTAACCGGCACTTAGGAAGCGCTGGTTGGGGTGGTTGCTGCGATCGATGCGGCGGCCGGCGTTGGCGCTGGCGTGGCTGTCGAGGTGGCTGCTGCTAAAGCAGACGTTGCTACCGGAGCCGGGTTGGCTGGCTTGGCAACCGGTGCGGCGGCTGGCTTGGCGGCAACCGGCTTTTTCACTGCAGGTTTGGCTGCTGGTTTTGCAGCGGGTTTTGCCGCAGCAGGTTTTGCCGCAGCAGGTTTGGCGGCAACTGGCTTGGCAGCGGCCGGCTTGGCCGCGACTGCTGGTTTCGCTGCAGCTGGTTTTGCGGCTGGTTTAGCAGCAGGTTTGGCAGCCGCTTTTACAGCAGGTTTTGCCGCAGGTTTGGCAGCGGGCTTGGCTGCTGGTTTTGCAGCGACGGGTTTGGCCGCCGGCTTGGCAGCAGGTTTCGCCGCAGCGGTCCGGGCAGCTGGTTTAGCGGCCGGTTTTGCAGCTGCTTTGGCTACTGGTTTTGCAGCCGGTTTAGCGGCTGGTTTGGCTGCCGGTTTTGCAGCCGGTTTAGCGGCGGCGATTTTAGCCACGGCTGGTTTGGCAGCAGCGGCTTTTGCAGCGGCAGGTCGTGCAGCGGCTGGTTTGGCAGCCGTGGTTTTAGCGGCGGGTTTTGCGGCGCTGGCAGCAGCCGGTTTTCTCGCAGCAGGTTTTGCAGCAGGTTTGGCTGCGGCAGTTTTCGCTACTGGTTTGGCAGCAGCAGGCTTGGCCGGTGCTTTTGCAGCAGCCGGTTTAGCAGCGGCTTTCTTCGCAGGTGCCGCAGCAGGCTTGGCCGCACGCAGGGACAACGCCTTGCCGACAGCCTCTTGTACACGACCGACGCCCTGGGCCAGTTTCAGGCTTTCCTGAGCATCGCGCTTGAGTTGCAGAATGTAGCCGCGGGTTTCCGATTGACGATCCTTGAGGGCGTCGAGCAGCTCCTCAAGATCGCCCACTGCGCCCTTCGCCTTGGCTTGTGCCTTGGCTTTTCCGGACGCTGCAGCATCCTGCAATTTGGTGCGGGACTTGTGCAGTTTTTCTTGCGCTTTTCCGCGCTGCTTTTCCAGTTTGGCGAGCAGTTTTTCAGCATCAGCCAAGGCTTCGGAACAAGCGGTTTCCAGATGCTCGAGCAGGCTGCCCGAGAGTTGTTGGAGCAGGTGCAACGGAGTGTTTACTGGCTTCTTGGTGGCCGACATGGTTTACCTCCTGGCTGAAGTGAGTGCGGCTCATACTAGACCTCTGCTGCAACCGCCGCTAGGGCATGTTGACACTATCGAAAGCGTTGTGTTGCAAAGGACTGAAAAACTTCTACGTCGGCGCGAAAGCAGTTCACCGTTGCGCACATTCTCACTGGCATAATCGCCCGCAATTCAGGTCGGAGAGTGCCCATGTCGCGCTACCTTTTTTTATCGCTGTGCGTGTTTTTTTCGGTGGCCCAAGCCGCCGAAACAACACAGGAAAATGAAGCCCACGATCTCGCTTACAGCCTGGGCGCAAGCCTTGGCGAACGCTTGCGCCAGGAGGCTCCCGACCTGCAACTCCAGGCACTGGTCGAAGGTTTGCAACAGGCCTACCAGGGCAAACCGCTGGCGCTGAAGGACGAGCAGATCCAGCAGATTTTGACCGAGCATGAAGCACGAATCGCCATGCAGTCAGCCGAGCCGCAAAGCGAAATGGCACTGGAAAAAGAACAGAGCTTTCTCGCCGCCGAGAAAGCCAGGCCCGGCGTACGCGAACTGGCTGATGGCGTGCTGCTGACCGAGTTGACGCCGGGTACTGGCGCCAAGGCCGGACCGAACGGCAAGGTGCAGGTGCTGTACATCGGTCGCTTGCCCGACGGCACGGTGTTCGATCAGAACAGTCAGCCACAATGGTTCAGTCTCGACAGCGTGATCGCCGGATGGCGCAGCGCATTGCAAAACATGCCGGTCGGGGCGAAATGGCGACTGGTGATTCCATCGGCCCAGGCCTATGGCGCCGACGGTGCCGGTGATGTGATCGCACCGTTCACTCCACTGGTGTTCGAAGTTGAATTGCGTGGTGCAACCAGCTGACAGCGGAAATGAAAAACGGCGTGCCGTGGCACGCCGTTTGAGGGTCTTGCGGGAAGCGACTTAGGCCTGAACCTGATCGACTTCCTTGTGGGCGGTGTGCAGCACTTCGATCAGACAATCTTCCAGTTCGAAGCGTTCGTGCAACAGGCCACCCAGCTCCTTGAACTTATCCGCAACGCATTTTCCTTCGTCGCAAAGGTCATTGAACGCAAGCAGCTTCTCGGTGATGACATCGATGCGCGGGTAGATAGTCTCGGCGAGCTCCAGCCCACGCTTGTCGTTGAAGGCCTTGGCCTCCCCCGTCAGCTGCTCGTAGATCTCGAAATGCCCGGCCGATACATAATCGACCAGCACGCCGCAGAACTCCTGCAAAGGCTTGCGATTCGTGGACAGTGCCTCAGGATCGGCACCGAGCTTGTCGTATGCATCGATCAGTTCTTTGCGCTCCTGTAACCAGCGATCGATCAGCAGGTGCACTCCACCCCAGCGTTCCTGAGCATTCTGACAACTTTCGAGCATGGTGATCTCTCTTCCCTTGTGGGTCAGCTGCTCTATGCCCGCTCGCCTCTTGTAACGTCGGTGGGCGGTCAGGCAGAGCGTCATCGAGCAACATAATTCCAATGACACGTGCGGGCCAGATTATGCCCGCACGTCACTCGCTTCAAGGTACGCACGCGATAAAGTTCATACAAGTGTTTAATCGCCGGCAAAGGCCCGGTGCGACGACTCGCCGCTGAGTGGTCGCTGATAGCTGATCCAGACCAGTCGCAACGACTGGTAAACGGCCAGAACCATCATCGCGACGAAGAGCAGCAGGCTCCACTCCGTGATACTCAGGTCGAACAGCGTCCAGGAAATTTCCACACAATCGGCAGCCCCCTTGAACACTTGCCGTAGCACGGACAGCCACGGAGAACTGGCGAACAGATCCGCCAGATGGGTCGAGCAGGCCGCTGCGTGCTCCATCGGAAGGTTTTGCAGCAGAACCTGCCACCACGCCGTGACAGTGCCGGCCAGGCTGCAACAAAGACTGAGCAGCCAATACAGAACGTTTCCGATGCGACCCGGGCCATGGACCGAAGCCATCAGGCAGACAGCGGTCAGGAGCGCCAGACAAACCCGTTGCGCAAGACACAAGCCGCACGGCCGCAGGCCGACCGCATATTCCAGGTAGAAGGAAACGCCCATCGCCAGGGCACCCGCAATGAAAGCCATGAAAAACAAGGAGCGTGAGCAGGCCAATGACATGGCTTTTCCGTAAAAGTAGTGACAGACCGTTACGGTAGAGGAAAGCGCGACGGCCTTTCAAGGCAAGTGCCCACAGAGACTTCAGCGCAGGTGTAGGGAAATCCCGACGCAGGTGAGGGGATAAAATGTAGTCCTTTGTAGGACTTTGCCTGCGACGAGATTTGGCGACTGAATTTCAACCAGTTTTCGTACTGCGAAGAGGGCAATTGCTCCCTCGCCGCAGTTCATCGCTCAGACGCCAGAGCCCGGCGCCAGCGAATGGGTCAAGCGCGGACGGGCACTGGCAGAGGGGCCGCGAGCAAGCGTTCATCCAACAACCCCAGGCCTTCCTGAAACAGCTGGTTGCTGCGTTCGGTATCGCCCATTTGCGCCAGCAAGCGTGCCAGCTCCGCACAGGCTTCCGGATTGCGTTGTACACGCAGGCTGCTTTCCAGATAGTCCCGCGCCTTGCCCCACAAACTGTTTTGCAGGCACAGGCGACCCAGTGTCAGCAGCAGGCCCGGATCGGCCGGATGGTCCTTGAGCCAACCTTCGGCAGTCTGCAACTGGCGGGTCGGATCATTGCCGCGAACCAGCCCGTAGAGACGAGCCAGATGGCTGTCGTAGCCGCGTTTCAGAGCAGTTCGCAGCACTTCTTCGGCCTCGACATGAGCCCCTAACTGCCGCAGTTGTTCGGCATATGCGAGCACCAGTTGCGGCTCCTGGCGTTGTGCCGAAGTCAGTTGCTGCCAGGCACGTTCGAGCGATTGCTGCCCCACCGCACCGTCGTCTTCCCGTTGCGCCGCCAGAGACAGGTTCGCCCCCCAGGCCCGACGCTCAAGCTCGGCGAGTTCAGCCGCCGGCAAAATTTTGTCCTTGCGCAGCTCCGGCAGCAGGCGAATCAGTGCCGACCAGTCACCACGCTGCTGAAGCAGGCGCTGCAACTGACGCAGGGTCTGTGCGTTATGCGGGTGGCGCTCACGCATGGCTTGCAGGGTAGCGAGGGCACCTTCGGTATCACCGCGGTCAGTCTGCAACTGGGCGTGGTTCAAGGCGATCGCCAACTCGGCCTGAGGCTGACGCTCCAGGGCGCGCTCCAGCAGGTTGTCGCTTTCTTCGTAATGGCCTAGTTCGTTCGCGGCACGGGCCGCGCCGAGGTAGTAAAGCAGCGGCTGGCGCTCGGCTTCGGCGGCCCGATGCAAGTGCCGTTGCGCGCTGGCCCAGCGACCCTCGGCCAGGTCCAGCTGACCGTGTTCGATCGCCACCTGCACCCGACGGCTGCGGTTACGCCGTGACCACGGATTGACCACGCCGCTGGAAGTCATCACCAGTTCGACCAGCGCCTTGATGCCCCAGATCACCAGCCAGAGCACAGCCACCAGCGCCAAGGTAGCCCACAGGCTCGACTCGTAGCGGAAGGTCTTGTAGGCAACCAGCACGTAACCGGAATGTTCGGCAATCGCCAACCCCAGCGCAGCGGTAGCGGCGACAACGAGGAACACGATCACAAAGAGGCGTCTCATGGCGTGGCCTCCGGCGCGGTGTTCGCGGCAGGCTTGGCCAGTGGTTTGACCGAGTCTTCGGCGTTGACGTTGCGCCGCTCCAGATACCCCTGCACCGCGCTCAGGGTGCCGGTCATATCCGGTGTGACGACCGTGACGGGTTGCTTGCTCAGCTCGGCCACCTGCTCAAGCATGATTTTGCTTTGCGCGTTGTCCGGGTTGAAGTTGCCCTTGAGGATGTCCCGCGCTTCGTCCAGCACCTGGGAGTAAACCGCCGCCTGGCCATTGAGTGCGGCCCACTGTGCCTGCTCCAGCGCCAGGCTCAGGGCCAGGCGTACCTGACTCAGGCTCTGGCCGGCGAGCAATGGGCGAACGTTTTTGTCGGCATTGAAATCGATACGGATGTAGCGCGAAATCTGGTCCCACCATTGCGCCCAGCGACTGGCACCGTCGCCATCGGAGGTCAGGCCCAGCAACGAATCGCCACGATCCTTGTACTCCGGTGCCAGCTCGGTGAGGCTGGTCACCTGGTCGCGCAGCGCGCCCAGGCGCAGAAACAGCCCGGTGCGATCCGGTTGCTCGGTACTGCGCAAGGCGATCAGGGTCTTGGCCACCTGCTCGCGAGCGGCAAAGGAACCCGGATCATTCTGCTCGCGCAGTATCTCGTCGGCCCCCTGGACCAATGCCTGGGCGCTGCTGATGTCCTGCAATGCAGACAGTCGCAGGCTGGCCAGGCGCAGCAGGTGCTCGGCCTCGGCCAGACGCCAGTCCTTGCGGCTGGCGCCGAGTACGGTTTCCAGACGCTGGTTCAGACGCTGCTGATCACCTTGCAGCTGGATCACCAGACGACTGCGTGCTTCCAGTTCATCGGCGGCAGGCAATTGCGCCAGGCGTGCGCTCAGGCGTTCCTCATTGAGCTTGAGGCTCTGCGCCTGGTCGTTCAACGCCTGTACCTGGTTCAGTTGCTGCTGATTGTTGGCCTGCAGGTGACGCACCTGCCAGACACCCCAACCACCCACCGCGACACCGGCCGCACCCAACAGCAGCGCGATGATTGCCAGACCATTGCCTCGACGCTGCTCGGCAGCTGGTGGCGGCGGCGGCAGTTCTTCAACAAATGCATCTACAGGTGCATCGAGCACCGGTCGCGAGTCATCTTTAGGCAAGGCTGTTTCGCTCACGTATCCATCCTTTGCATTAGAAAACGGGTACGGGATGCTCCCGTAACGCCGTCAGCAAGGCCGCGGCACTCGCGCCGCGACAATCCACAACTGTTTTAGCCCCGGCGGCACGCGCCATTTCGGCAACCCTGGGGCTTGGTACAAACAATGGCAACCGCGCCAACTGCGGCCAGGCGTCGCCGGCCAATTGATGCAGGTGCTCAAAACCTTGTCCACTGCTGACCACCAGCCCGTTCAGGCGTTCCGCCTGGATCCGTTGCGCTAGCGCGGCCGGCGGGTAAATCGGCAGTGCCCGGCGGTACAACTCCAGATACTCGACACTAGCACCAAGCTCACGCAAACGCTCAGCCAGCAACTCGCGCCCGCCCTCTCCGCGCAGAATCAGCACTCGCGCATCGGGTCGTGCGATAGCCTCGCGCAGTCGGGAAAGTTCGAGCAAGGCTTCACTGTCATCGCCCTCTGCCGGGAAGCTCACGTCCAGCCCGCGACCCTCGAGGATCTGCGCAGTCGCCGCGCCGACACTGAACCACTTCACACCCGGCGGTGTTGGCCAATACCGCTCAAGCAGTTCGACGCCGATCCGGGCTGCCGGTTTGCTGACCACGATGACGGCGCAGAACTGATCCAGCGCCGCAATCACCTGGCGCATTGTGTCAGTGGCCGCAATGGGCATGATGTCCAAAAGCGGCAGACTGTTACTGAATATCCCCTGCTCGGCCAAAAGACTGCTTAGCGCCGCCGCCTCTTCGGCGGGACGCGTCAGCAGCAAGCGCCAACCGGTCACTCGTGGCCAGCCTCGCCATACACCGCTTTGAGAATGGCGTCCGCACCCTGGCTGAGCAGGTCTTCGGCCACTCGCACACCCAGCGCCTCGGCATCGCCACGAGGGGCGCGGGCCTGTGCGCTGAGCAGCAGGCCACCGGCTGGATCGCCCACCAGCCCGCGCAACCAGACCTGCTCGCCCTCCAGTACGGCGTAGCAGGCAATCGGCACCTGGCAGCCACCATTGAGGTGCTTGTTGAGGGCACGTTCGGCGGTCACGCGGGTGGCGGTGTCCTGGTGATGCAGGGGCGTCAGCAGTGCATGGATTTCACTGTCGGCGCTACGGCATTCGATACCCACCGCGCCCTGGCCACCGGCCGGAAGGCTGTCGTCGACACTGATGGCCGAAGTGATGCGATCTTCAAAGCCCAGGCGGATCAGGCCGGCAGCGGCAAGGATGATGGCGTCGTATTCACCGGCATCGAGCTTGGCCAGGCGGGTATTGACGTTGCCGCGCAGGAAGCGGATTTCCAGGTCCGGGCGACGGGTCAGCAATTGAGCCTGGCGACGCAGGCTGGAGGTGCCGACGATGCTGCCCTGGGGCAACTCATCCAGATTGGCGTAGGTGTTGGAAACGAAGGCATCGCGCGGGTCTTCCCGCTCGCAAATGCAAAACAGGCCAAGGCCTTCGGGGAAGTCCATCGGCACGTCCTTCATGGAGTGCACGGCGATGTCGGCTTCATTATCCAACAGCGCGGTTTCGAGTTCCTTGACGAACAGGCCCTTGCCGCCGATTTTCGACAGCGGTGAGTCAAGCAGCTTGTCACCACGGCTGACCATGGGGACGAGGGTCACCAGCAGGCCCGGATGAGCTGCTTCAAGACGGGCTTTGACGTATTCGGCCTGCCACAGGGCGAGTGCGCTTTTGCGGGTGGCGATGCGGATTTCGCGAGAGGACATGGATCAATCCGTACTGAATAGATACGGCGGATAATAACAGCTCAGCCAAATCCACTTTGACTTGTATCAGATACTACTCGGCCTCCCTGGCCCCGGATGTCCGGCAATCGGGTGTGAAATTCGCCTGCGGACAGCTGTTTAAAGCTGTTGCATCATCTTGCGCACGCCAGCCACATGACGCCGACTGACGATCAGCGCATCACCGTTGAGGCCCTTGAGGAACAACTGAAAATGCCCCAGGGGTGTGCGCTGCAATCGCTCGATACGCTCACGAGCCACCAGAGCGTTGCGATGGATCCGCACGAAACGGTCACCGAATTCGTCTTCGAGGGCCTTGAGCGGCTCATCGAGCAGCACTTCACCGGCTTCGTGACGCAAGGTTACGTATTTGTGGTCGGCAATGAAGTAAACCACCTGATCCAGCGGAATCAGCTCGATCCCTTTTCGGGTCCGGGCGCTGATATGGCTGCGCGGGCCGCTGCCACTGTCGGCAGCAGGACGGGTCAGGGCGGCGAGCTGGGCACGATTGGGGCGCTCGGCTCTCTTTAATGCGTCATGTAACTGTTCAGTTCTCACAGGTTTCACCAGATAGCCTACGGCGCTGGCCTGTAAGGCTTCCACGGCAAATTCATCGGGCCCGGCGCAGAACACCACGGCGGGCGGAGTTTCGCGTTCGCACAACCGAGCAGCCACTTGCAGGCCATCGAGACCGGGCATGCGGATATCAAGCAGCACGATATCCGGCTTGTGGCTGTCGATCAGTGCCAACGCCTCTTCGCCATTCGTGGCACTAGGCTCCAGGACACTGTATCCCTCGAGTTCGCCAACCATTCGGCTCAGGCGCTCGCGGGCCAAGGGTTCGTCATCAACGATCAGGACATTCATATTGCGCTGGATTCCTGCGTGAGTCTCGCACAAGGATAGCGTAGACAGGTGAAGTGACGTCCGTCACCGCGATCCACGCTAAGACTAGCGCGAGCGTCAAAAAGTGCCGCTGGTCCGGCGGCTAAATTTTCATCTGCCGGGCGATTGGCGGCCCAGGCCCGCATTGGCGACACATCGCCACAGGGTTTGCTGATACGCAATATGATCACCCCCCTCTTCTTATAGTCAGCGGCTGCACCGAGAAGTGCGCTGATCCTACTGTCCAACTGTAGACGGTTGCCGGGACGATATAGCTCATTTGGCAAATATCGTTCGGCAAAAATGCGCGGGCCTTACCCGGGCCATGGCTCATCCCCCGAAAAAAAACGTGTCGACCAGTGTCAGCGACAGGATTGGCAACCCTGTTATTATCCGCGCCAGCGTTCCACGCCTTCTTTCTTCAAGCCGATACGAGCGAATTCATGAGCACTGACAAGACCAATCAGTCCTGGGGCGGCCGCTTCAGTGAACCCGTCGACGCCTTCGTCGCCCGCTTCACCGCCTCCGTCACCTTCGACCAGCGCCTGTATCGCCACGACATCATGGGCTCGATTGCCCACGCTACCATGCTGGCCAAGGTCGGCGTGCTGACCGATGCCGAGCGCGACAGCATCATCGATGGCCTGAAGACCCTCCAGGGTGAAATCGAGGCCGGCCAGTTCGACTGGCGTATCGACCTCGAAGACGTCCACATGAACATCGAGGCGCGCCTGACCGACCGCATCGGCGTGACCGGTAAAAAACTGCACACCGGTCGCAGCCGTAACGATCAGGTCGCCACCGACATCCGTCTGTGGCTGCGTGACGAGATCGACCTGATCCTGGCCGAAATCACCCGCCTGCAAAAGGGCCTGCTGGAGCAGGCCGAGCGCGAAGCCGCCAGCATCATGCCGGGCTTCACCCACCTGCAGACCGCACAGCCGGTGACGTTCGGGCATCACATGCTGGCCTGGTTCGAAATGCTCAGCCGCGACTACGAGCGCCTGGTCGACTGCCGCAAGCGCACCAACCGCATGCCGCTGGGTAGCGCCGCACTGGCCGGCACCACCTACCCCATCGATCGCGAATACACCGCCCAATTGCTGGGTTTTGACGCCGTTGGCGGCAATTCGCTGGATAACGTCTCCGATCGTGATTTCGCCATCGAGTTCTGCTCGGCCGCCAGCATCGCGATGATGCACCTGTCGCGCTTCTCCGAAGAGCTGGTGTTGTGGACCAGCGCGCAGTTCCAGTTCATCGATCTGCCAGACCGTTTCTGCACCGGCAGCTCGATCATGCCGCAAAAGAAAAACCCGGACGTGCCGGAGCTCGTGCGTGGCAAGACCGGCCGTGTATTCGGCGCGCTGATGGGCTTGCTGACCCTGATGAAAGGCCAGCCTCTGGCCTACAACAAGGATAACCAGGAAGACAAGGAACCGCTGTTCGACGCCGCCGACACCCTGCGCGACTCGCTGCGGGCTTTCGCCGACATGGTTCCGGCAATCAAGCCCAAGCACGCGATGATGCGCGAAGCGGCCCTGCGCGGCTTCTCCACCGCCACCGACCTGGCCGACTACCTGGTGCGTCGCGGCCTGCCATTCCGTGATTGTCACGAAATCGTTGGCCATGCCGTGAAATACGGCGTGGACAGCGGCAAGGACCTGGCGGAAATGAGCCTGGAAGAACTGCGCAAGTTCAGCGATCAGATCGACCAGGACGTGTTCGCCGTGCTGACCCTCGAAGGCTCGGTCAATGCCCGCAACCACATCGGCGGCACCGCGCCGGCGCAGGTGAAGGCTGCTGTAGCGCGCGGCCAGGCGTTGCTCGCCAGCCGCTAAATCGCCAAAAGCTTCGCGAGCAAGCCCGCTCCCACAGGTTCAGTGTGACCCTTGTAGGAGTGGGCTTGCCCGCGATAGCTGACTTCAGAGCACTACAAAAAACTATTTCTTGGCCGCGATCATCGCCATGAACGCTGGCATCGCTGCCTCCTTGTCCGCCGCAATCCGCTGTACGTTCGGATTCTGTTCCAGCCGCTGCAACAGCGCCTTGGCCGCCGGAAACTCAGCCAACAAATCGATATCAAACAGCTTCCTGGCCACGCCGCAGGCCAATGGCACGCTGTACAGAAAGTACAAATCCGCCACGCTCAAGCTGTCGCCGGCCACGTAAGGGCTGAATTTGCCGTGACGGCCCAAGGCTGCCATCCCCAACTGCAGTTCGGCCCTGGTTTTTTCCTTGAGCGCATCCGGCAGGGTCATGCCGAAAAAGGCTTCGCCGTAGCAGGCCCGCCCCGGCAATTCGATGTACAACTCGATTTCCCTGGCCAGTGCCAGCACCTGCGCGCGCTCGAACGGATCGCTCGGCAACAGCGGCGTGCCTTTCTGGCTCTGCTCGATGTATTCGAGGATCACGCTGGTTTCATTGATGAAGCCCTGCTCTACCTTCAGGACCGGGACCTTTCCACGCGGACTGATGGCCAGTGCCTCGGGGCTGGTGCCAGCGTAAAACGGTACTTCTTCGAAGGGCAGTCCTTTTTCCAGCAGCGCCAGTTTGACCATGTTGTAGTAGTTACTGACGGAGAATCCATAAAGCTTGATCATCACAAAGCCTCCAGGCCGTGCGGGGGTGGGCAGTGCCTGTTTATAGAACGTCGCCGGGATTCTTGCCAGCAGCATCACGCCGCTGAATGCGGTTAAACTGGCCACCTTTCCCTGAGGAGCCTGCCATGAGCGAGCCGAACGATATCGACAACGACGAAGAAGAGTTCGCCGAAAGTACCCTGATCCAGGCCATCGAAAACCAGATCGAAAGCGACAACCCGCCAGCGGCCAAGGCGACGTTCAACAAGCTGACGCTGGTGGGTTACGAGCGGGAAGAAATCCTCAACCTGATGGCTCACGTTTTGGCGGTAGAAATCGACGCGATCCTCGAAGAAGACCGCGCGTTCAACACCGAATGGTACGAAGCTGCACTGCGCGCATTGCCCGAGCTGCCGCCGGAAAAGCAGTAAACCCTACCTGCTCCCTGTAGGAGCGAGCTCGCTCGCGAAAAACCCGAGAGCGCCGCGGGGCGTCAGGTTTCCAGCGTCATCGTTGAAGACCTTCGCGAGCAAGCTCGCTCCTACAGAGAAAAAACCCTGTCGCGGGCACTGGACATGCCGGACAAGCGGGTTCACCTTAGGGGCGCTGTCGTCCAATTCCTAGAAAGTCCGGAGTCCTTATGTCGCTTACCCCTGAGTTGGTTGCCGAACTGGAAATCCTCGCACTCTTCAACCTGGACAGTTCCCAGGAAGGTTTGAAAATTCATCAGACCGCTGCCCCGAAAGCCATTGCCGCCGCCAAACGCCTATTTGAAAAGGACCTGATCGACCAGCCTGATGGCGGCTATCTGACCAGCCTGGGTCGTGACGCCGCGCAAAATGTGCAAACCGTGCTCACCATTCTGAGAGCCGAAGAAATAGCCTGAATTCTGCCGCATCGCCCACGGAGACCCCCACCCAGGGATTTCCGCGGGCACACTCCCTGATGCCTGTCTCCAGCCGTTAGAAACCTGACGCCAGAAAAACAAATTCAGCTTAAAAGTCCTCGCCTCAAGGCGCTAAACTGCCCCTCATCCGAAGAGCCCCACGTCCGAGCCCTGCGAGCCGGTTTGAGCTGACATGACGCGCACCCATGAAATCCGCCCTGATCTGGACGAAGGAATCGACCGCAAGGTTCTCAGCCAGCTGCGCGCACGCTTTCTGAGACTCAACGAAGGACGCATGGCTCGCGCCATGGAAGGGTTGTCGACCCGCCAGCAAGGGGTCCTGACCTTGCTGCCGCTGTTTTTCCACGTCAATCATCCGTTGTTGCCCGGCTATGTTTCCGGCAGTACACCGGCCGGGCTGTCGAATTTCGAGCCGGATGCCAATGTCCTCGCTGAAGCCCAGCGCCTGACCCGTTCGTTCTCCTACAAACCGCGCCACGGCAGCAACCCGCCCCGGCCGATTCACGGACTGTTCCTGATGGGCAGCCTCGGCACCCTGGCCCAGGCCGACCAGAGCGACATGGATGTGTGGGTCTGCCATGGGCCGGACTTGACCGAAGGCGAACTCGCCGAACTACGCAAAAAATGCCAATTGCTGGAAACCTGGGCTGCCAGCCAGGGTGCCGAGGCGCATTTCTTCCTGATCGACCCGAGCCGTTTCGTCCGTGGCGAACGCGATACCCAACTGAGCTCGGAAGACTGCGGCACCACCCAGCACTACCTGTTGCTGGACGAGTTCTACCGCACCGCGATCTGGCTGGCCGGGCGAACACCGATCTGGTGGCTGGTGCCGGTCTATGAAGAGTCGAGCTACGACCGCTACACCCATACACTGATCTCCAAACGTTTCATCCGTGCCGATGAAACCCTCGACCTCGGTAACCTGGCCTACATCCCGCCCGGCGAATTCATCGGCGCCGGGCTCTGGCAGTTGTTCAAGGGCATCGAATCGCCCTACAAGTCGGTGCTCAAGCTGTTGCTGACCGAGGTGTACGCCAGTGAGCACCCCAGGGTCCATTGCCTGAGCCTGCGCTTCAAGCAAGCGGTGTTCGCCAACCGGCTCGACCTCGACGAGCTGGACCCGTACGTCGTGGTGTACCGGCGCATCGAGGAATACCTGATCGCCCGCAACGAACCGGAACGCCTGGAACTGGTGCGTCGCGCGCTGTACCTGAAGGTCAATCGCAAACTGACCGGCAACAGCCGCACCCAGAGCTGGCAACGCGCACTGCTTGAGCGCCTGGCCCGCGAATGGCACTGGGACCAGCGTCAACTGACCCTGCTCGACAGCCGCAGCCAGTGGAAAGTCCGTCAGGTCAGCTCAGAGCGGCGGGCGCTGGTCAACGAGCTGAACTACAGCTACCGCTTCCTCACCCAGTTCGCCCGTCACGAACAAACCGTCAGCCGCATCAACAAGCGCGATCTGAGTGTTCTCGGCCGCCGGCTGTACGCCGCGTTCGAGCGCAAGGCCGGCAAAGTCGAATTCATCAACCCAGGTATCGCCCCGGACCTGGCGGAAGACACCCTGACGCTGGTGCACGCACCGAACAAGAAAGAACCGGGGCAAGGCCAGTGGGGCTTGTACAACGGCAGCCTGACGGCGCTGGAGTGGGAACATTTCGCGCCGATCAAACGCAGCCGCCACTTGCTGGAACTGCTGACCTGGTGCCACCGCAATGGCGTGATCGACAGCAGCACCCGCCTGGCCTTGCACCCCGGCACCAGCGACCTGAGCGAATTCGAACTGTTCAACCTGCTCGGCAGCCTGCAACAGACCATTGCCCTGCCCTTGCCCACTGTCGCCGAAGAGCCCCTGCTGCGTGCCAGCGTGCCGAGCGAAGTGCTGATTCTGGTGAATGTCGGCATCGATCCGCTCAAGCACCATCGCGACCTGAACATCCTGATGACTACCGAGCGCACCGATTCCCTGAGCTATGCCGGGGTCCGGGAAAACCTGGTGCTGACCCTGGACCAGGTCACACTCAACAGCTGGAACGAAGTGCTGGTCGGTCGCTACGACGGCCCCCATGCCTTGCTCGACTGCATCCGCGACTACCTCAACAACCTGCCGACCGGGCCACAGCAACCGAAGCTGAGGGTGCGCTGCTTCTGCCATAACCGCGCGCAGTTCATCGCCCAACGGGTCGACGACATCCTCGAAACCGCGCAGAACCTGCTGCTGAGCCGGCTCAATCATCGCTACCTGATCCAGGTCCAGCAGCACTACCACGTGCTGGAGTTGGTGCCGGGCCAGGTCCAGCACGTCGCGCTGGCCACCCTGCCAGCGCTGATCGATTACCTGGGCGAGGAAATGACCCGCTACAGCCCATTGCACCTTGATCCGAAGGCATTGGAAGACCACGACCTTGCGCTGTTCCTGCCGACGGGCCAGCCGGACTGCATTCAAGTGTTCTATCGGGTCAACGAAGATCAGGCCGATCTGTACGTGCTCGATGAGTTCAATGCCCTGTGGCAACAGCGCCTGCCCTGGCACGATGAGCAAAGCCTGTTGGTGCCGCTGCAGCGCTTCCTGCAATCGATCCAGTACCGTCGCGATGCCCTGTTGCCAATGGATGCGGCCACCCCCCAGAACCTCGACACCCTGTATTGCCAGTTGCTGCCGTCAGGCCCTGGCCGGGCGCGCCGCATCGAAGCCCGGCCGGTACCGCAGACGCCGGTGAACAAACCGTTCTACGACGTGCAGGCGATCGTCGGCAAAGCCGCACCGGGTCAGGTGCAGGTGACGCTGTACTGCAATCAACGGGAGTTTTCCGAACTGGAGCATGGCGACCAGCTGTTCAGCGTGGTCGCCCGGGAAATCGTTGGGCAGCGTCGCGAGACCGAACGCTACCGCTGCTACATCACCGACCTCGACCTGTCAGGCCTGCTCGGCGAAGGGCAGAGTTCTACCCATCTGTACCTGCGCTACAAGGCTGACCTGGAGCACGCATTGAACGAGGCGCTCGATCAGGTCTGAGGGGATGTCACTCGGGGAAGTCGCCGCCATTGGCCGGCTGCGATTCCACTTCCAGCAGAGTCAGTTTCAGTGTCTTGCCGCCCGGAGCCGGCCAGTCGATGTGCTGGCCAACCTTCAGGCCGAGCAGCGCACTGCCCACCGGGGCCAGGATCGAGACTTTGCCTTCGTCGGCATTCGCATCCTTGGGGTACACCAGGGTCAGGTGGTAGTCCTTGCCACTGCCTTCTTCGCGGCAATGCACACGGGAGTTCATGGTCACGACATCCGCCGGCACTTCATCGTGGCCGACCAGGGTATCGGCGCGATCCAGCTCGGTTTGCAGCGCAATAACGCCCGGCAGCGTGTCGTCCAGGCTGTCGATCAGACGCTCCAGACGCTGGACGTCCAGACGGGTAAGGGTGATGGAAGGTGCGGTCATGATCTGGGCAGACTCCTTTCTTCTGCACGAAAAAAGCAAAACCCCGCCAGAAAAAGGCGGGGTTTTCATAAGCCTCGATGGGTTGAGGCATTTCCGGACACTATCACAGCTCAAAAAATAAACAAGTCACGCCATTTGAGGTCGCTTTACCTCTGTGGCGAGGGAGCTTGCTCCCGCTAGGGTGCGAAGCGCCCCTAAAAAAGCTTGCGGCTGCTGCGCAGCCGAACGGGAGCAAGCTCCCTCACCACAAAAACCCTTATGCCAGGGATTTGCGGTGGGCAGCCTGCGCGCAAATCACGCGCCGACGCTGATCATCGGCCGAGCGCCATTCGCGGATGTCTTCGACATGACGGAAACAGCCCAGGCAGACTTTCTGCTCGTCCAGCCGGCAAACCCCGCTGCAAGGCGATGGCACCGCCGGGCTGACATTGCTGTAGAGCGGCTTGGGCGGACGAATCGGAGCGGGTTGGGTCACGGACTTACAGGCCTTCGAAATCGAATTCGACACCGGCCTGTTGCTGGACGATACGCTCGAGCATTTCACCCAGTTGCTCTTCGCTCTTATCACACATCCAGCGCTCGCTTTCTTCGTCGTAGTCGAAATGGAAACCGCCGGACACCGCCGCCAGCCACAGCTGGCGCAGCGGCTCCTGGCGACTGAAGATCAACTGGCTGCCGTTCTCGAACTTGACGGTCAGCACACCGGCCGAGCTTTCGAGGTCGATATCCAGGTCGCTGTCGTCAAAGATGTCCTCCAGGGTTTGCTGGGTGACATCGACCAGGTCATGGAAACGCGCTTCGGACAAACTCATTACGGCAACCTCAAAAAGTGTCTGATCAGGCTCAAGCGCCGCAAGATACGACCGAGCCCCGTCGATTGCAAAGAATAACGACCTGTGGGAGCGGGCTTGCTCGCGAATACGGACTGACATTCAACGTTGATGTCGACTGACACGACGCCTTCGCGAGCAAGCCCGCTCCCACAGGGGCCGATGTGATTGCGGCCAAGGCCCGCCGGACGGGCGGTCCGTTGCATAGGCAAGCTGCCGGGTGGCCGGTATACTCCGGCGCAATTAATGCATTTTCAAGGATTTCGCCATGAAGCGCCTGATCTCTTCCCTTGCTGCGCTACTCGCGGTTGCCTGTCTTGTGTCGGCCTGCGGTCAAAAAGGCCCGCTGTACCTGCCTGACGAGAACCAGGAC
The DNA here is from genome assembly GCF_019956575.1 of Pseudomonas sp. A-R-19. NCBI lineage: Bacteria > Pseudomonadati > Pseudomonadota > Gammaproteobacteria > Pseudomonadales > Pseudomonadaceae > Pseudomonas > Pseudomonas sp. A-R-19. Next base: position 4,600 of record NZ_JAHBDR010000091.1, on the reverse strand, counting down.
CCTACCGAACAGGCCAAGTCGTCGCAACAGCAGCCTGCCTCCAAAGCACACAAGCACGACGTCTACCAATAAGGGAACCTCATGGACGCTTTTAACTACCGTGACGGTGAACTATTCGCGGAAGGTGTTGCCCTGTCTGCCATCGCCGAGCGCTTTGGTACACCGACCTACGTTTACTCGCGCGCGCACATCGAAGCCCAATACCTGGCTTACGCCGATGCGCTGGCCGGCACGCCGCACCTGGTGTGCTTTGCGGTCAAGGCCAACTCCAACCTGGGCGTCCTGAACGTCCTGGCACGCCTTGGCGCCGGTTTCGACATCGTCTCCCGTGGTGAACTGGAACGTGTCCTGGCCGCTGGCGGCAGCGCCGACAAGATCGTGTTCTCCGGCGTCGGCAAGACCCGTGACGACATGCGTCGCGCCCTGGAAGTCGGCGTGCACTGCTTCAACGTCGAATCCACCGACGAGCTGGAACGCCTGCAAGTGGTCGCCGCCGAACTGGGCGTTCGCGCGCCAATTTCGCTGCGCGTCAACCCGGACGTCGATGCCGGCACCCACCCGTACATTTCCACCGGTCTCAAAGAGAACAAGTTCGGCATCGCCATCGCCGACGCCGAAGACGTGTACGTGCGTGCCGCGCAACTGCCGAACCTGGAAGTGGTCGGCGTCGACTGCCACATCGGCTCGCAACTGACCACCCTGCCGCCGTTCATCGACGCTCTCGACCGCCTGCTGGGCCTGGTCGACCGCCTCGGCGATTGCGGCATCTACCTGCGCCACATCGATCTCGGTGGTGGCCTGGGTGTGCGATACAAGGACGAGGAGCCGCCACTGGCAGCCGACTACATCAAGGCCGTGCGCGAGCGTCTCGACGGTCGTGACCTGGCGCTGGTGTTCGAACCGGGCCGCTTCATCGTCGCCAACGCCGGCGTGCTGTTGACCCAGGTCGAGTACCTCAAGCACACCGAGCACAAAGACTTCGCCATCGTCGATGCGGCCATGAACGACCTGATTCGCCCGGCGCTGTACCAGGCCTGGATGGACGTCACCGCCGTGCGCCCGCGCACCTCTGCGGCCCGCGCCTACGATATCGTCGGCCCGATCTGCGAGACCGGCGACTTCCTCGCCAAGGATCGTCAGCTGGCCCTGGAAGAAGGCGACCTGCTGGCCGTGCATTCGGCCGGCGCCTACGGGTTTGTCATGAGTTCCAACTACAACACCCGCGGTCGTACCGCCGAAGTGTTGGTGGACGGTGATCAGGCATTTGAAGTGCGTCGCCGTGAAACGGTAGCCGAGTTGTTTGCTGGCGAAAGCCTGCTGCCGGAGTAAAACCATGCTGCTGCGTTTTACCAAGATGCACGGCCTGGGCAATGACTTCATGGTCCTCGACCTGGTCAGCCAGCACGCGCACATCCTGCCCAAGCATGCCAAGCAATGGGGTGACCGGCACACCGGCATCGGGTTCGACCAGCTGCTGATCGTCGAGGCACCGAGCAACCCGGACGTGGATTTCCGCTATCGGATCTTCAACTCCGACGGTTCCGAAGTGGAACAGTGCGGCAACGGTGCGCGCTGCTTCGCCCGTTTCGTGCTCGACAAGCGCCTGACCGCAAAACGACTGATCCGCGTCGAAACCAAAAGCGGCATCATCGAGCTGGATGTGCGTAACGACGGCCAGATCGGCGTCAACATGGGCGCCCCGCGCCTGGTGCCAGCGGACATTCCGTTCCAGGCGCCGGAGCAGGCCACCAGCTATCAGGTCGACGTCGACGGCACCCCGGTCGATCTGGCCGCCGTGTCCATGGGCAACCCCCATGCCGTGCTGCGGGTCAGCGATATCAACAACGCGCCGGTGCATGAGCTGGGCCCGAAAATCGAACATCACCCGCGCTTCCCGGCACGGGTCAATGTCGGTTTTCTCCAGGTCATCGACCGGAGCCGCGCGCAGTTGCGCGTCTGGGAGCGTGGAGCCGGGGAAACCCAGGCTTGCGGAACCGGCGCCTGTGCCGCCGCAGTGGCCGCGATCAGCCAGGGGTGGATGGATTCGCCGCTATTGATCGACCTGCCTGGCGGGCGCCTGTCCATCGAATGGGCAGGCCCTGGCCAACCGGTGATGATGACCGGCCCGGCAGTGCGTGTATATGAAGGACAAGTGCGTCTTTGAGTGAGCGAAACCCATGACCGACAAGCCTCAGGTACCCGCACGACAAGCTGACGAATCACCGTCCGAAAGCCTGGAGGCGGCGGCTGTTGCCGCGTACCTGGAGGCTCATCCGGACTTCTTCGTCGAGCACGAAGAACTGCTCCCGTCCCTGCGCATTCCCCATCGGCGCGGCGATACCGTGTCGCTGGTGGAGCGTCAGATGACCATCCTGCGCGACCGCAACATCGAGATGCGCCATCGCCTCTCGCAGTTGATGGACGTAGCCCGGGACAACGACCGGTTGTTCGAGAAGACCCGTCGCCTGATCCTGGCGCTGATGGATGCCGCCAGCCTGGAAGACGTGGTGATGAGTGTCGAAGACAGTCTGCGCCAGGAATTCCAGGTGCCCTTCGTCAGCCTTATCCTGCTCGGTGACAACGCCATGCCGGTCGGCCGCTGGGTCACTCACGCCGAGGCACAAGTAGCCATCGGCGGCTTGCTCTCGGAAGACAAAAGCGTCAGCGGCAGCCTGCGCGAGCATGAACTGGACTTCCTGTTCGGCGAAGAACAGCGCAAGCAAATCGGCTCTACCGCGGTCGTTGCCATCAGCCACCAGGGCATCCACGGCATCCTGGCCATCGCCAGCCGCGATCCGCAGCACTACAAAAGCTCGGTGGGCACCTTGTTCCTGAGCTACATCGCCGAAGTCATGGGTCGCGTGCTGCCACGGGTCAACAATTCCCTGCGCTCGGTACGCTGAACATGGAACGGCAACTGGACGCTTACTGCGAACACCTGCGCAGTGAGCGACAGGTGTCGCCGCACACGCTGTCGGCCTACCGCCGCGACCTTGATAAAGTGCTGGGCTGGTGCATCAAACAGAACATCGGCAGCTGGGCGGCGCTGGACATCCAGCGCCTGCGCAGCCTGATTGCCCGCCTGCATGCCCAGGGTCAGTCATCGCGCAGCCTGGCGCGATTGCTGTCGGCCGTTCGCGGGCTCTATCACTACCTGAACCGCGAAGGCCTGTGCGATCACGATCCGGCCAATGGCCTGGCGCCGCCCAAAGGCGAACGCCGCCTGCCGAAAACCCTCGATACCGACCGCGCGCTGCAATTGCTTGAAGGCGGCGTTGAAGATGACTTTCTGGCACGTCGGGACCAGGCGATTCTGGAGTTGTTCTACTCCTCCGGGCTGCGCCTTTCGGAGCTGACGGGCCTCAATCTCGATCAACTCGACCTGGCAGACGGCATGGTCCAGGTGCTCGGCAAAGGCAGCAAGACCCGTCTGCTGCCGGTCGGGAAAAAAGCCCGCGAAGCCCTGGAACAGTGGCTGCCTCTGCGGGCCATGGCCAACCCGGCGGACGATGCGGTGTTTGTCAGCCAACAAGGTCGACGCCTCGGCCCGCGGGCGATCCAGATCCGGGTCAAGGCTGCCGGCGAGCGCGAACTGGGGCAGAACCTGCACCCGCACATGCTGCGGCACTCCTTCGCCAGCCATTTGCTGGAGTCCTCTCAGGATCTGCGCGCGGTGCAGGAGCTGCTCGGGCACTCGGACATCAAGACCACACAGATCTACACCCACCTGGACTTCCAGCATCTGGCAACGGTCTACGATAGCGCCCACCCACGGGCCAAACGCATGAAAGGCGACGATTCATGAATATTCAGTTGATCACCTTCGACCTCGACGACACGCTGTGGGACACCGCCCCCGTCATTGTCAGCGCCGAAGCCGTTTTGCGTGAATGGCTGACCAAGCACGCACCCAATCTGGGCGCCGTGCCGGTGGAGCATTTGTGGGCCATACGCGAACGCATCCTGAGCATCGAGCCAAACCTCAAGCATCGCATCAGCGCCCTGCGGCGCCGCGTATTGTTCCAGGCGCTGGAAGAAGCCGGTTACCCCCACAAGGAAGCGTCCGACCTGGCCGATCAGAGCTTCGAAGTGTTTCTGCATGCCCGACATCAGCTGGAAATCTTCCCGGAGGTGCAACCGACCCTGGAAACATTGGCCAACCATTACACCCTCGGCGTAGTCACCAACGGCAACGCCGATGTGCGTCGGTTGGGCCTGGCGGATTACTTCAAGTTTGCGCTGTGCGCCGAAGACATCGGTATCGCCAAACCTGATGCGCGACTGTTTCATGAGGCATTGCAACGGGGTGGTGCAACCGCGGAAACCGCGGTACACATCGGCGATCATCCGGGTGATGACATTGCCGGGGCGCAGCAGGCGGGATTGCGTGCAATCTGGTTCAACCCGGCGGGCAAAACCTGGGAAGCCGAGCGGTTTCCCGATGCGCAGATTCGCAGCCTGACCGAGTTGCCGGCGTTGCTGGCGAGTTGGAACAAGGTCTCGGCCTGATACAAAACCAATGTGGGAGCGGGCTTGCTCGCGAAGGCGGCGTACCCGTCGACATTGATGCTGGCTGACACGACGCCTTCGCGAGCAAGCC
>NZ_JAHBDR010000090.1:0-35001 GCF_019956575.1 Pseudomonas sp. A-R-19 | reverse complement strand
GAGGCGGCGAGCGGCGAAAACCCCAGCCCGATCAGAATCGCCCCAGTCACCGCCACCGGCGTACCGAAACCGGCCGCGCCTTCGAAAAACGCACCGAAGCAGAAAGCGATCAGGAGCAATTGCAGGCGTCGGTCATCGGTGATGCGCGCCAGGGAGTCCTGCAGCACCTTGAACGAACCGTTCTCGGTGGTCAGGCGGTGCAGGAAGATGATGTTCAACACGATCCAGCCAATCGGTAGCAGTCCATTGGCCGCACCGTACAACGCTGCCGAACCTGCCATGTTCGCCGGCATGCCGAAGGCGAAGATCGCGATCAGCAAGGCCGAGGCCAGGGCGAGCAGCGCCGCCAGGTGTGCCTTGACATGGAAAAACGCGAGGGACGCCAGCATCACCACCACCGGCACAGCCGCCATGAGCGTTGAAAGCACCGGGTTACCGAACGGATCGTAGACTTGCTGCCAGACCATGTTCCACCTCTGCTTTTTATTGTTGGACGTGCAGATCCCCAGGGGGGAAGGTGGGCTTGAGTATAGGTGGCATTGCAGCGCTGTCAGGGCAGGCCTCCGGTCCAGCGGGTCGGCGCAGTGCCGGGGGCTGAGCTAGCATGGCGGGTAGGGTATGAATCCAGCGACGGGAGGAACGCAGACATGACCGAGCGCCACATGGAGCACAAGGAAACGCTATCGAACGGATGCAATATCAGAGTCAAAGCCGAGATATTGAAAGACGGTTCGTTGGGCATGTTCATCGGTGTCTATCGGCCGGACGGCACAGCCATCGATGAAAACCACGATCCACGGCCGCATATGCTCGACATGGAAGCGGCGATGGATTGGGGGATCGACATTGCCAAGGGGATTGGCAATAGCCAGCGAACGTTATGAGCGGTTCCCGTCGGTGCCCGTGCGACCGGCGGTCGCTGTCAGAACCCGAACGAACGGGCCGCGTTTTTTGCCAGTTCGATATCCAGGAGGTGCTCGACCAGCACGTCATTCAAAAAACGGAACTGATCATTGAGCCCGACCACTTCGTTGCTGAAGTGATGATCGGCTGCCGGGATCAGCAATGCCTCGAACTTCTCGTCGAACAGCAGAGTCAACTCTTTACGTGACTCGAATTTCTGCGCGTAGAAATTATTGCCGAACACTGGAAAACGCACGGCGAGGTTAACGGTGCCAGTCATGATGTTTGCTCCTCGCTCAGGACGTACCCGGCAAACAGGCTCAATGTGAACGCCGTCAGGGCCAGGCAGGTCAGCAGATGGATCAGCATGATGTTCCCCTCCGATTCGGGGTTTCGTGTTGGCTTGGGATTGATCCTACGCTGACGGCCGGCAAGCGGAAGGCAATCGCGGCGATGGTGAATATCGACGCCAGTGATGGGTGTTGTGCAGATGTTGCGGGCCTCTTCGCGAGCAAGCCCGCTCCCACAGGTCCGTGGTCAACCGCTTACTTGTGGGAGCGGACTTGCTCGCGAAGGGGGCCTCAAAAGCACCGCCAACTGTCGGCCATGCGCATGCCGCCACCTATACTCAAACCAGAGGTTGTCCAATCACCGAGCCTCCGGTTCGATGACAACTGTAGGAAGCCACAATCGTGAACCTGCGTTCGCTGATCATTGCCGTGCTGGTGGTGTTGGCGGGGTGTGCTACGCCTGCGCGCGCGCCGGTGGTCGTGGCGCCGGTCATCGTTTCCGCGAGCACCTGGCAGCAAATCGACCGGGAGATCGTCGCCGCGTCGCAGTCGGCCACCGAGCAGACCAGAATCTACGCCCGCGGCGCCATGGATTACTGGCGCACGCGGGTCTATGAACTGACCGAACAGAACTTCATTCCGTGGTTCAGCAGCTACTGGACCCAGGAGTGGCTGTCGATGAAGGTCAGCTGGTACACCATCAGCGCCAAGGGCGAGCAGGATGCCTCGGCCAAGCACCTGGCGGCGTACCTGCTCGAAGCCTATCAGGAGAAGGTCCTGGCCCCGGTGGCGGTGGAAATCGATCCCGATGCGATTCTTGGCCTGGCGGCGGCATTCTATGTCGACATCCTCAAGGAAGAACTGCAGAAAATCTCCACTCGCCACGGTGTGCCAATGGCCCAGATCAACGGGCGCATCCAGAAAATCCCGGCCATCGCCCTTGGGCCGCCGCCGGCGCGGGACGCCTCGTTGTACCAGATCGTGCACAGCGAATCGCTGAACTCGTTGCCGGCCTACGCTGCGTTGATCGACAAAATCCATAAGGCCGGCGGTGACAAGGGCGTGGGTTCAACCGACACCGCGATGGCGCCTGTGGCCAAGCGCGCCAGCCAGCGCATGGAAGCCGAGATGGCCCCGCGCGGGGCCGCCAGCGCCGTGGCCGCCGCCGCCGGGAAACTCGCCGGCGGATTGATCACCGTCGGTGTAGCGGCGATCCGCGCAATCATCCAGGCCAACGACCGGCCCGACAGCGAGGCGCTGATCCGCAGCAGTCTGGGCAACACCTTCGACAAGGCCTGGATGAAACTGGTGCAGAACCCGACCACCGGTGTCATGGCCAGCACGCTTTACATGGCGGGGCAGATTGAAGGCAGCCTGGGCGGCGGTGCTCAACCGCCGGTCGGTTTGAGCGCCGGCACTGTCGATTTGACGCCAGCGCAATCGACTACCCAGCAGAACACCCCATGACCCAAGGAGAACACTCATGTCCTACGTTGATGGTTTTATCGCTGCCGTACCCACCGCCAACCGTGAGCAATACCTCAGGCACGCCAAGATCGCCGCCTCGGTCTTCAAGGAAAACGGTGCCTTGAGCGTGGTCGAATGCTGGGGCGAGGATGTCCCGGAGGGCAAGGTCACTTCCTTCCCGTTGGCGGTGAAACTCAAGGAAGGCGAAACCGTTGCCTTTGGCTGGATCATCTGGCCGGACAAGGCCACCCGCAATGCCGGGATGGACAAGATGATGCAGGACCCGCGCATGAAGCCGGACGTCAATCCGATGCCCTTCGACGGCCAGCGCATGGTCTACGGCGGGTTCGAAGTACTCCTCCAGGCCTGACACCCGACGCGGGATCACTCCGGCGTCGGGGTGATCCTGCAACTCTTGCGCTGGCGGATCTCGTCGTCCGTCGGCCGCTCGCGGATGAACTCGAAGCGCGGCTCACCTTCGCTGTAATGCACCAGCCAGCCCCATTCCAGCTTGAGTTCATCCTGGCCTGGCTCGGGCGGCCTGGCCCACCATGGCTCTTTGCTGATGATATGTCGCATGGCCCCCTCCGGTATTTCGGAATGCTAGAACTATAACGCGCCTGCCGCACGGCGCCACAAATGCGCTGGCCGGCAGGTCGGTGTTGAGTACACTCAGGCAGTCTTCCCAAGAGGTGTGCGGCATGAACGACGAAACCTGCGAACCGTTCAAGCGCCTGTTCTTTGCCCTGGACTGTGCTCCGGCCCAGCGCCGGGATATCGCCCAATGGCGCAGTGCGTTGCAACTGCGCAACGGCCGGCCGGTACCGGCGGACAACTTTCACCTGACGCTGAAGTTTCTGGGGACGGTGGGGGTGGCGCAAATTGCCGACATCTGCACCGCTGCGGCGTCCATCCGCACGCCGGGCGAGCGTTTGACGGTGCTGCTGGACCGCCTGGATGTGTGGCGCAGGGCAGGGGCGCTGGTGCTCGCGCCGGAGCAGGCGACCCCGGCATTGCTGCGCCTGGTGTATGACCTGGAACAGGCGATGTTGCCGTTCGGGCTGGATCAAGCGCCGAAGGAGTATCGTCCGCACCTGACCCTGGCGCGGGACTATCGGGCGTCGGTGCCAGAGTCCGCGACACCGCCCGAGTTCTTTCTGCGGGCTGATCGATTCATCCTGTTCGAATCCCACAAGGGCCGTTATCGGGCGTTGGCCGAATGGCCGTTGATCGATCCCCAATAAAAAAGCTTCTTCGCGCGAAAGGCGGATAACGCAATACCTGTAGGAGCCGGCTTGCTGGCGATGGACTCAAGTGCACCGTGTTTGTCCAGTTCACGCGCGTTATCGTTAACGGCCATCGCCAGCAAGCCGGCTCCTACGCTGAAAATGAAGTGGACTCCAAACCATTGAAAGCCCCAATAAAAAAAGGCGCCCGAGGGCGCCAAATTCACCTGAACCGAGGGAGCCAGGTGAGGCCGTTCTACTTGCAGGAGAGGCAGCGGTGGTAAGGCGCTGCGCGAACGGAAAGTGTTGAACCCCCCACCGATCAAGTGTGGGAGCGGGCTAGCTCGCGAAGAGGCCGGCACATTCAATAGAGATGTCGACTGACCTGACGCCTTCGCGAGCAAGCCCGCTCCCACATGGGTTCGGTGGGGTTCTGGATTATTGGCCCAACTTCACCTTGGTCCAGCCACGGGTCATGATCCGCTGGATGGCGATCGGCTGATCCGGCACGGCATAGAGCGTGGCCATCACCGCTTCCGACGGGTACGAACCCGGATCGTTGCGGATGGCTTCATCGACCAGTGGCGTGGCTGCCGAGTTGGCGTTGCTGTAGCCGATGTTGTTGGTGATGTCGGCGATCACGTCGGGGCGCATCAGGAAGTTCATGAACAGGTACGCGTTCTCGACGTTGGCGGCATCGCGCGGGATGGCGAGCATGTCGTAGAAACTGGCGGCGCCTTCTTTCGGGATGCTGTAGTCGATCTTCACCTTGTCCCCGGCTTCCTGGGCGCGGGCCTTGGCCTGCAGCACGTCGCCGGAGTAACCGACAGCCACGCAGATGTTGCCGTTGGCCAGGTCGGAGATGTATTTCGACGAATGGAAGTACGCCACGTTCGGGCGAATCTTCATGAACAGCGCCTCGGCTTCGGCGATGTGCTGTTTGTCCTGATCGTTCACCGGGTAGCCCAGGTAGTGCAGGGCGGTCGGGATCATTTCTGTCGGCGAGTCGAGGAAACTGATGCCGCAGGCCTTGAGCTTCTCCGCGTACTCCGGTTTGAACAGCAGGTCCCAGGAGTTGGTCGGGGCGTTGGCGCCGAGCACTTCCTTGACCTTTGCCGGGTTGAAGCCGATGCCGATCGAACCCCACATGTACGGGATGGCGTGGGCGTTATCGGGATCACTCGCGGAGGCGTTTTTCAGCAGCACCGGGTTGAGGTTTTTCCAGTTCGACAACTTCGACTTGTCCAGCGTCTGGTAGACCCCGGCCTTGATCTGCTTGGCCAGGAAGCTATTGGACGGCACGACGATGTCGTAGCCGGATTTACCCGCCAGCAGGCGTGCTTCCAGGGTTTCGTTGCTGTCGAACACATCGTAGGTCACCTGGATGCCGGTCTCGTCTTCGAACTTCTTGACGGTGTCCGGGCCAATGTAATCCGACCAGTTGTAGACGCGCAGAACCTTGTCATTGGCCTGGGCGCCAGTGGCGATTGCGCCCAATAAGGACAGTGTCAGCAGAGTCCTGCCAAACATTTTCATCGGTACAACTCCATTTCTTTTTATACAAAACACAAAACCTGTGGCGAGCGAGCTTTTGTGGCGAGGGGGCTTGCCCCCGTTCGGCTGCGTAGCAGTCGTAAAACCAGTGAATGCGATGCAACTGAGACACCGCGGTTTTCCGGTTTTGGGGCCGCTTCGCGACCCAACGGGGGCAAGCCCCCTCGCCACAGTTAACTGGGCAACGACTAGGCCGTTGCGCCTGCCATTTGTTTTTTCGGTTGCTGCCAGGATTCGCTGGCAGTCTGGTCCATGGCTTCCTGGATCGCGCGCTTGCGGCTTTCTTCGGCGCGGCGGCTGAAGTACCAGACCATGAAGGTCACGATGGACACCGCCAACAGGATCAGGCTGGCCACGGCGTTGATCTCGGGTTTAACCCCCAGGCGTACCGCCGAGAACACTTCCATCGGCAGGGTCGTGGAACCCGGGCCGGAGACGAAGCTCGCCAGCACCAGGTCATCCAGCGACAGGGCGAACGACATCATGCCGCCGGCCGCCAGTGACGGCGCGATCATCGGAATGGTGATCAGGAAAAACACCTTGAATGGCTTCGCACCCAGGTCCATGGCCGCTTCTTCGATGGACAGGTCCAGCTCGCGGAGGCGGGCGGAGACTACCACCGCTACATAGGCGGCACAAAACGTGGTGTGGGCGATCCAGATGGTGACGATGCCGCGTTCCTGCGGCCAGCCGATCAATTGCGCCATGGCCACGAACAGCAGCAACAGCGACAGGCCGGTGATCACCTCAGGCATCACCAATGGCGCGGTGACCAGGCCACCGAACAGCGTACGACCCTTGAAGCGCGTGACGCGAGTCAGCACGAACGCCGCCAGTGTACCCAGTGCCACCGCCGCGATGGCGGTGTAGCAGGCGATTTCCAGCGAGCGCACCACCGAACCCATCAGTTGGGTGTTGTCGAGCAAACCGGCATACCACTTGAACGACCAACCACCCCACACCGTTACCAGCTTGGAGGCGTTGAACGAATAGATCACCAGGATCAGCATCGGCAGGTAGATAAACGACAGGCCGAAAATCAGCATGAACTTTGAAAATCCGAAGCGTTTCATCCCCGTGCCTCCATCTCTTTGGCCTGGCTGCGGTTGAACAGCAGAATCGGCACAATCAGGATCAACAGCATCACCACCGCCAGGGCGGACGCCACCGGCCAGTCGCGGTTGTTGAAGAACTCTTGCCACAACACACGGCCGATCATCAGGGTTTCCGGGCCGCCCAGCAGTTCCGGAATCACGAACTCACCGACCACCGGAATGAACACCAGCATGCAGCCGGCGATGATGCCGTTCTTGGCCAGCGGCACGGTGATTTTCCAGAAGCTGTTGAAGGTGCTCGAACCCAGGTCCGATGCGGCTTCCAGCAGGCTCTGGTCGTGCTTGACCAGGTTGGCGTACAACGGCAGCACCATGAACGGCAGGTAGGCGTAGACGACCCCGATGTACACGGCGGTGTTGGTGTTGAGGATCTCGATCGGGTGCGACGTCAGCCCGGTCCACATCAGGAACGCGTTGAGCAGGCCGTTGTTGCTGAGGATGCCCATCCACGCATAAACGCGGATCAGGATCGCGGTCCAGGTCGGCATCATGATCAACAGCATCAGGACGTTCTGCGTTTCCTTGCTGGCCTTGGTGATGGCGTAGGCCATCGGGAAGCCGATCACCAGGCACATCAGCGTGCTGAAAAATGCGACCTTCAACGAACCCAGGTAGGCGGACAGGTACAGCTCGTCCTGGCCCAGCAGGGTGTAGTTGCCGATGTTGAGCAGCAGCTGGAATTTCTGCTCGGCGTAGGTGTAGATCTCCGAGTAGGGCGGAATGGCCAGGGCCGCTTCCGAGAAGCTGATCTTCATCACCAGGAAGAACGGCAACATGAAGAACAGGAACAGCCAGATGAAGGGAATCCCGATGACGAGCTTGCGCCCGCTGGGGACCAGTCTCAGGAATTGCTGATTGAAGGTTTTCATGCGCGCAGTACCACGCCGCTGTCGTCTTCCCACCACACGTAGACCTGATCGTCCCAGGTCGGACGTGCGCCACGGCGTTCGGCGTTGGCCATGAACGACTGGACGATCTTGCCGCCAGGCAGTTCGACGTAGAACACCGAGTGGCCGCCGAGGTAAGCGATGTCATGCACCTTGCCGCTGGACCAGTTGTAGCGGTTGTCTGGCTTGATAGTGCTGACCAGCAGTTTTTCCGGGCGGATCGCGTAGGTGATCGACTTGTCCTGCACCGAGGTGCTGACGCCGTGACCGACGTAGATCTTCTGCTCAAGGTCAGGGCTATGGATGATCGCGTGGCCTTCCAGGTCCTCGACCACGGTGCCGTCGAAGGCGTTCACGTTGCCGATGAATTCGCAGACCATGCGGCTGACCGGTGCTTCATAGATGTCGACCGGGCTGCCGATCTGGGCGATCCAGCCCAGGTGCATGATCGCGATGCGCTCGGCCATGGTCATGGCCTCTTCCTGGTCGTGGGTCACCATCACGCAGGTCACGCCGACGCGCTCGATGATTTCCACCAGCTCTAGCTGCATCTGCGAACGCAGCTTCTTATCCAGTGCGCCCATCGGTTCGTCGAGCAGCAGCAACTTCGGACGCTTGGCCAGGGAACGGGCCAGGGCCACGCGCTGACGCTGGCCGCCGGACAGTTGGTGCGGCTTGCGCTTGGCGTATTGAGTCATGTGCACCAGGCGCAGCATCTCCTGCACACGGGCGTCGATTTCGGCCGCTGGCAAACGGTCCTGCTTGAGGCCGAAAGCGATGTTCTGCGCCACGGTCATGTGCGGGAACAGGGCATAGGACTGGAACATCATGTTGATCGGTCGTTCGTACGGCGGCATGTCGGTGATGTCGACGCCGTCGAGCAGAATCCGGCCTTCGGTCGGGCGCTCGAAGCCGGCGAGCATGCGCAGCAGCGTCGATTTACCGGAACCGGAACCGCCGAGCAGGGCGAAGATTTCACCCTGGTGGATTTCCAGGGACACATCGTCCACAGCGGTGGTTTCGTCGAATTTCTTGGTGACGCGATCGACTTTCACCAACACCTTCTTCGGTGCCTGGTGACCTTCAATTGCCTTCCTGTAGATGCTGGAGGCGTTTGCCATGTGAAACTCCCAACAGGTTTCAGTCGCCCGGCCAACACGGCCCGGCTTAATAGTGGATTGCAAACCCGGAGTCAACGCTGCCTCTCTGTAGGAGCGAGCCTGCTCGCGATGGTCGCCAACGATGACGCTGGCAGTCTGAATGCCCGCGGTGTCCGGACATCCATCGCGAGCAGGCTCGCTCCTACAGGGAATTGCGTTTCCCGTCCCGGGTTAATTCGGCGCCGCCGTCCTGGCTGCCTGGTAGTACTTGTTGTTATCGCAGTGTGTTGTTCTGGCGAGCGGGACGCGCAAAAGCGCCTGCCCGCTCGCGTGGGCAGTCAATCGTTGAATGTGGGTTTGGGTCGTCAGCTCGAGTGACGCAGCGCCGCCCGTTGCCGGCAGGCTTCGCCGAACGCCTGGAAAATACTCAAGTAAGGAGGGTTATCCAGCACTTGCCATTCCGGATGCCATTGCACGCCGAGGGCAAACGCCTTGCTGTGCTCGACCGAGACCGCCTCGATCAGGCCATCGGGGGCGACGGCTTCGGCGCGCAGGCCGGGCGCGAGGCGGTCGATGCCCTGGCTGTGAATCGAGTTGACCTGGAACACCGCAGGCAGGTCCAGCGCTTCGAACACGCCACCTTGCTGCACATTCACCGCATGGGCCGGTGCGTATTGCACGGCCAGCTCCGGGTGGTTGGCTTCACGGTGATCGAGGAAGCCCGGCAGCTCATGGACTTTCTGATGCAGGCTGCCACCGAACGCCACGTTCATTTCCTGGAAGCCTCGGCAGATGCCGAGGACCGGAACACCGGCAGCGATGGCCGCGCGGATCAGCGGCAGGGTGGTGCGGTCCCGTTGCGGATCGTGCTCCGTCCCGGGGGCGCTGTCGGGGCCTTGATAGTGGAAGGGTTCCACGTTCGACGGCGAGCCGGTCAGCAACAGACCGTCGAGCTGCCCCAGCAGGTCATCGATTTCGGTCAGTTCAGCCAAAGAAGGAATAACGACAGGCAGCCCCAGCGCCGCAACGCTGACAGCACGCAAGTACTTGTCGCCGCTGATGTGGTAGGGGTGCAGGCCAATCTGTTTGACGCACGCAGTAACGCCGATCAATGGCTTGAATGCCATTTTTATCACCTCGAAGTTTGACACTTGAACGAGCTTTTCTGGAGCTTAGCCTTGTTGATTTTAATTAACAACTCTCATGTAAAAAATTCTAAACGCCGCACGTCCGATCTTCAGGAATTACGGGCGTTTTTGGGAGTATCTGGCACTCTCGTGCCTCTGAAGTGCCCGAAAATAAACGCTGAAAGGCCAGGTGTTCGCTATTGACTTCACTTTGCCTTTCGGATTGACTGGGCTCGTGAAAGGGCAGTGAACATAATAATTAACAGCTAAATAGGTGCAACATGTCGGTCCCCCTGCGTACCGTTCAACTCAACGAAGCAAACGCATTCCTTAAGAAATATCCTGAGGTTTTGTACGTCGACCTTCTGATTGCGGATATGAACGGTGTGGTGCGCGGCAAGCGCATCGAGCGCACCAGTCTTCATAAGGTTTACGAGAAAGGCATTAACCTGCCGGCGTCCCTGTTTGCTCTGGACATCAATGGCTCCACGGTGGAAAGCACCGGCCTGGGTCTGGACATCGGCGACTCCGACCGGATCTGCTACCCGATCCCCGGAACCCTGAGCATCGAACCCTGGCAGAAGCGCCCGACCGCGCAACTGCTGATGACCATGCACGAACTAGAAGGCCAGCCATTCTTCGCCGACCCGCGTGAAGTGCTGGCCAATGTCGTGCGCAAGTTCGACGACATGGGCCTGACCATCTGCGCCGCGTTCGAGCTGGAGTTCTACCTGATCGACCAGGACAACGTGAACGGTCGTCCGCAATCGCCACGTTCGCCGGTATCCGGCAAGCGTCCGATGTCGACCCAGGTGTACTTGATCGACGATCTCGACGAATACGTCGATTGCCTGCAAGACATCCTCGAAGGCGCGAAAGAGCAGGGCATCCCGGCTGACGCCATCGTCAAGGAAAGCGCCCCGGCGCAGTTCGAAGTCAACCTGCACCACGTGGCTGACCCGATCAAGGCGTGCGACTACGCCGTCCTGCTCAAGCGTCTGGTGAAGAACATCGCCTACGATCACGAGATGGACACCACCTTCATGGCCAAGCCGTATCCGGGCCAGGCAGGTAACGGTCTGCACGTGCACATTTCGATTCTCGACAAAGAAGGCAACAACATCTTTGCCAGCGAGGATCCCGAGCAGAACGCCGCACTGCGTCACGCGATCGGCGGTGTGCTCGAGACCCTGCCGGCGCAGATGGCGTTCCTCTGCCCGAACGTCAACTCGTACCGTCGTTTCGGCGCACAGTTCTACGTGCCGAACTCGCCGAGCTGGGGCATCGACAACCGCACCGTAGCCGTGCGTGTGCCGACCGGTTCGCCAGACTCGGTGCGCATCGAACACCGCGTAGCGGGCGCCGATGCCAACCCGTACCTGCTGATGGCGTCGGTATTGGCCGGCGTGCACCACGGCCTGACCAACCAGATCGAACCGGGCGCACCGGTGGAAGGCAACAGCTACGAGCAGAACGAGCAGAGCCTGCCGAACAACCTGCGCGATGCACTGCGCGAGCTGGACGACAGCGAAGTCATGGCCAGGTACATCGACCCGCTGTACATCGACGTGTTCGTGGCGTGCAAGGAAAGCGAGCTGGCCGAGTTCGAGAACTCCATCTCGGACCTTGAGTACAACTGGTATTTGCATACCGTTTGATGGCGTTGGCGGCGTACACCAAACCTGTGTACGCCGCCGACCCCTGTAGGAGCCGGCTTGCTGGCGATAGCGTCGGACCTTCCAGCAATGATGGCGCCTGACACACCGCTTTCGCCAGCAAGCCGGCTCCTACAAGGATCGCATTTCATTTTTTGATTGGGCGGGCGTTCGTCCGACGATCACCTATTCCCCTGCGTCGAGTCACAACAATGACAAACACTCGCAGCGATTGGGAGCAGCGCTTCCAGTCCCTAACAATCGAAGGTCGCGCATTCATTGACGGCCAATACTGCGCGGCCGCCAGTGGCACCACGTTCGAATGCCTGAGCCCGGTGGACGGCCGTTTCCTGGCCAACGTCGCCAGCACCGATGAGGCCGACGCCAATGCGGCAGTCGCCGTCGCGCGCCGCGCGTTCGAATCCGGCGTCTGGGCCAACCTGGCCCCGGCCGAGCGCAAGCGCATCCTGATCCGTTTCGCCGATCTGATCCTGGCCAACCAGGAAGAACTGGCCCTGCTCGAAACCCTCGACATGGGCAAGCCGATCAGCGACTCCATGAGCATCGACATTCCGGCGACCGCCAACGCGATCCGCTGGACCGCCGAAGCCATCGACAAGATCTACGACGAAGTCGCCGCCACGCCCCAGGACCAGTTGGGCCTGGTGACGCGCGAAGCGGCCGGCGTGGTCGCGGCCATCGTGCCGTGGAACTTCCCGCTGATCATGGCCAGCTGGAAATTCGCCCCGGCCCTGGCGATGGGCAACTCGTTCATCCTCAAGCCTTCGGAAAAGTCGCCGCTGACGGCGATCCGCATCGCCCAGCTGGCACTGGATGCCGGCATCCCGAAAGGCGTGTTCAACGTCCTGCCGGGCTACGGCCACACCGTGGGCAAGGCGCTGGCGTTGCACATGGACGTCGACGTGCTGGCCTTCACCGGCTCCACGGCGATCGCCAAGCAGCTGATGATCTACGCCGGGCAAAGCAACATGAAACGCGTCTGGGCTGAAGCGGGCGGCAAGAGCGCGAACGTGGTGTTCGCCGATGCGCCGGACCTGCGCGCCGCTGCACAAGCCGCGGCCGGTGCCATTGCCTTCAACCAGGGCGAAGTCTGCACCGCCGGTTCGCGCTTGCTGGTTGAACGTTCGATCCGCGAGCAATTCATTCCGCTGTTGGTCGAAGCACTGCAAGCGTGGAAACCAGGGCATGCGCTCGATCCTGCGACCACGGTCGGCGCGGTCGTCGACCAGCGTCAACTGGACAACGTGCTGCGCTATATCGGGATCGGCAAAGAGCAGGGCGCTCAGTTGATCGCCGGCGGCAGCCGCACCCTCGAAGATACCGGTGGCCAGTACGTGGAACCGACGATTTTCGACGGTGTGACCAACGCCATGACCATCGCCCAGGAAGAAATCTTCGGCCCGGTGCTGTCGGTCATCACCTTCGACACGACTGAAGAAGCTTTGGCGATTGCCAACGACAGCATCTACGGCCTGGCCGCCGGGGTTTGGACCAGCAACCTGAGCAAGGCCCATACCTTCGCCCGTGCCTTGCGCGCCGGCAGCGTCTGGGTCAACCAGTACGACGGCGGCGACATGACCGCACCGTTCGGCGGGTTCAAGCAGTCGGGTAACGGTCGGGACAAATCGCTGCACGCGTTCGACAAGTACACCGAACTCAAAGCGACCTGGATCAAGCTCTAATAACAATAAAGCGGCGGTCGCCGGCAACTTGCGGCGGCCATCGGAGAAATTTATGAAACACAGCGCTACCAAGCAACAGCATGTAAACAGCTACTACGCCGCCACCCGCAACTTCACCGGCGATTTCCCGGTGCTGGAAGGGGCGGTGGACTGCGACGTCTGCGTGATCGGTGCCGGCTACACTGGCCTGTCCTCGGCCCTGTTCCTCGCCGAAGCGGGCTACAGCGTGACCGTGCTCGAAGCGGCCAAGGTCGGCTTCGGCGCCAGCGGTCGCAATGGCGGTCAACTGGTCAACTCCTACAGCCGTGACGTCGATGTCATCGAAGAGCGCTACGGCGACAAGACCGCCGAAGTCCTCGGCAGCATGATTTTCGAAGGCGCCGACATCATCCGTCAGCGCATACAGCACTACGACATCCAGTGCGACTACCGTCCCGGCGGTATCTTCGCGGCGATGAACAAGAAGCAGCTCAAGGGCCTGGCCGAGCAGAAGAAGAGCTGGGAACGCTACGGCAACAAGAACCTGAAAATGCTCGACGCGGCCGACATCAAGCGCGAAGTCGGCTCCGACGCCTACGTCGGCGGCCTGCTGGACATGCAGGGCGGCCACATTCACCCGCTGAACCTGGCCCTCGGCGAAGCCTCGGCGATCATCGGCCTGGGTGGCAAGATCTACGAGCAATCGGCAGCGGTGGAAATCACCTACGGCGAGCCGATCACCGTGCGCACTGCAAAAGGCGTGGTGAAGGCCAAGTACCTGCTGATCGCCGGTAACGCCTACCTGCCGCAGGGCCTGGACAACCGCGTGACCAGCAAGAGCATGCCGTGCGGTTCGCAGATCGTCGTCACCGAGCCGTTGTCGGAGCAGCAAGCGCATAGCCTGATCAAGAACAACTACTGCGTCGAAGACTGCAACTACCTGCTCGACTACTACCGCCTGACTGCCGACAACCGCCTGCTGTACGGCGGTGGCGTGGTCTACGGTGCACGCGAGCCGGACGACATCGAACAACTGATCCGCCCGAAAATCCTCAAGACCTTCCCGCAATTGAAGGACGTGAAGATCGACTACCGCTGGACCGGCAACTTCCTGCTGACCATGTCACGCATGCCGCAATTCGGCCGTATCGAGAAAAACGCCTACTACATGCAAGGCTACAGCGGTCACGGCGTTACCTGCTCGCACCTGGCCGGCAAACTGATCTCGGAAATGATCCGTGGCGATGCCGAGCGCTTCGACGCGTTTGCCTCCTTGCCGCACATGCCGATGATCGGCGGGCGCACCTTCTCGGCGCCGCTGACCGCCCTCGGCGCCGTGTACTACTCGCTGCGCGACCGTTTCGGCATCTAAGCTTTACCTCGCCGACGGTTTCTGTGTAACAGGAACCGCCGGTTTTTTATCTGAAACACCGCAGTTCCCTGTAGGAGCCAGTTTGCTGGCGAAGAGGTCATATCAGCCAAAATCGATGTCGCCTGACACACCGCTTTCGCGAGCAAGCCCGCTCCCACAGGTGGTTTTTTTCTGCCGTCTATCGAACCTGCTGAGCATTACGAACAAACGTGATTTAATAGCCGCCTTTCACGTTTCCGGGACCGGAAAACGGCGTGATCCGCGCCTGCTCTCCACCCCCATTACCCTTACGCGGTACGCACATAAGGCTGTCATGGACACGGGCTCACGACTCAAATTAGTACGCGAAAGCTACAAACTGTCCCAGCGCGAGCTGGCCCGGCGTAGCGGCGTCACCAATGCAACCATCTCCCTGATCGAACAGAATCGGGTCAGTCCTTCCGTCAGCTCCCTGAAGAAACTGCTGGAGGGCATCCCCATGTCCCTGGCCGACTTCTTCACCTTCGATCAGCCACCCCGCGAACACCAATACGTCTTCCGCGCCAGCGAACAGCCCGACCTCGGTCGCCACGGCCTGCGCCTGCTGCTGATCGGTGCCTCCGTGCCGAGCCGGCAGATGCGCCTGCTGCGCGAGCAATACGCGCCGGGCGCCAGTTCCGGCGAAGAGCCGATCGTGCACTCCGAAGGCGAAGAGTGCGGGCTGGTGACACGTGGCACCGTGGAGTTGACCGTGGATGGCCAGGTCAGCGTGCTGAACGCCGGGGATGGCTATTACTTCCCGACGACCTTGCCGCACCGGTTTCGCAATATCGGGGCGGATGAGGCCGAGATCATCAGCGCGAACACGCCGGCGAACTTCTAATAGGGCCTGCCCCGGTGGCGCTTTGTCAGGCCGAACAATCGGCTCTTCCAGACAGAGTCCACCAGGATCAGGCTATAAAAACCCGCATTAATGCGGGTTTTTTTACGGCTGGAATTCGCTTACTGCGCCTTGGACACCTCAAACCCCCGCCGCTCGATCACCCCAAACACGTCCCGCACATCCTGAAGCAGAATCCGCGAAATGTTCGTGACGGTGTTGATGTCGTTTTCGGCGTAGTCGGGGAGGCTGGTGCAGGCCATGAGGTTGAGGTATTGGAGGACGGCGTTGAGGCGTTCGGCGGCGCAGTTGTGGAGATCGCGTAGCGGGGCGTCGCTGTCGATGAGAAGGACGGGGTAGCTGGTGGCGATTTGTTTCATGGGGGTGAAGCGGCGTTGCGGATTGTTAGCATCCATAAGTAAAACTTCCTCGTATCTGAAAGAAGAGCTACTCCCGGTCGCTGCGAATCGAATGGGGTGGTAGCTATGTGCGGGTTCGCAGACCGAGGATACGAGGAACCCGGCAGACCCGAAGATCTCCCACACACAGCCACCATAAAACGACATGCGGGCGCAGATGCGACCGTCAGTGGTTTGGTGGGCTGCAAGGTTACTACACGTATCTACAGGGCTGCGAAACCCTATCGCCAATTCAAGTCAGCGACGGGCGCACATTAGGCATCGATTTCGACGGCTGCAACCGGCCTGTAGGACGCCAAATGACCCCTGTGGCGAGGGAGCTTGCTCCCGTTCGGCGGCTCTGCCGCCGTAAAACCGGGCACTGCGGTGTGTCTGAGGAAATGAGTTGCAATAGATGAGGACTGCTTCGCAGCCCAGCGGGAGCAAGCTCCCTCGCCACGGGTGGTAAATTCCTACATGTTTTTCGGATGCCAGGGATGCGCCTTCACTGCGTCATAAACCCACGAATCGCCGCAATCGTCTGCGTCGGCGCTTCCTCCATCAGCCAATGCCCAGCTCCCGGAATCACCACTTCCGTGACCTTGTCCGCGGCATTGCGCATCACGATGGCTTCATTGGCGCCGAAGGATTTCTCACCCCCGACCGCCAGCACCGGCATGCTCAGTTTTTTCGCCATCGATGCCTCGTTGTCCATGGCATCCTGGCGAATGCTGCGGAACTGGGCGAAGGCGGCGTGCATGGCGCCGGGGCGGGCGTAGAGTTTGGCGTAGTGCTGGCGGGTGCCTTCGTCGACCTTGGCCGGAGTGCCGGCGAATTCGTTCCAGAATCGGTCGAGGTAAATGCGTTCACGCCCGGCGACCAGGCGTTCCATGTCCGGCCCGCCGAAGTCAAAGTGCCACAGCATCGGTGAGCGCACGATGTCGTTCCACGGCGGGATGCCCGGCACTGGCGCATCCATCACCACCAGGCGGTCGGTGCGTTCCGGGTAGCGCGAGGCATAGGCGAAGGCGACCATGGTGCCGATGTCGTGGCCGACGACCACCGAGTGTTCGATCTTCAACGTATTCAACACGCTACGGATGTCGGCGGCTTGAGTCTTCTTGTCGTAGCCGCTTTGCGGGATCGACGACAAGCCCATGCCGCGCAGGTCCGGCACCACCACGGTGTGGTCCCGCGCCAGGTCGGCCGCCAGTGGTGCCCACATGTCGCCGGTGTCGCCAAAGCCGTGCAACAGCACCACCGCCGGACCCTTGCCGCCGACGCGCACGTGCATCGTGACGCCATCGACGGCGATGTCCTGGGTGTGAAAAGACGCCGGGAACGGCGTGACATCGGCGTGCGCCGCAACGCTTGAGCCGAGCAGGGTGAGGGCGATCATCAGGGGGCGGATCATGGTGATGTCTCCAGGGAGGCGCAGTGAGTTGAATGCAATCGACTAGCCCCATCCTTCGCTAAACGCCTGCAAGGCTTCGATCGGAAGAGCGTAGACGGTTTGGCGTTTGCTGACTCGACGGAACCAACTTCGTCAACAGCGTCTAAATTTCAGGGAACATCCCCGCCACGAAGGAACGACTCATGTTCACGTCTCGATCGTTGATTGCAGCAATCACCTGCCTGGCCCTGGTCAGTGGCCCGGTGACTGCGCTGGCTGATCCCGGTAACGGCCAGGGCAACGGCAAGGCAAGCCATGGCAACCAGGGGAGTCATGGCAACAAAAACAAGAATTCCGGCGGCGGCGACTGGAGCAATGGCCCGAGCATCAATCGCGGTAGCGTGCTCGAGATCATTGGCGTGAATACGGGCTACTGGAGCCCCGGGCCTGCCTTGCCACCAGGTATTCAAAAGAACCTTGCCCGAGGCAAGCCCCTTCCACCGGGCATTGCCAAAAAGCTGGATGGCCGTCTGGTCGGCAGGCTGCCCCACTATGACGGTTACGAGTGGCAGCAAGTCGGCACGGATCTGATCCTGGTTGCGCTGGCCACCGGGCTGGTTTATGAAATTCTCAACGGTGCGTTTGATTAACCTGTAAAGGGCCGTTTTCCTTGTTTCGCCATTTCGCTCCTGGCTCTCACCCGGCACTGCGTTCACTTGCAGCACCAAAACTGGCTGCACAACGGGCGTTACACGGACAGAAAACGAGCCACCCGGACACATCGCGCAGTGATTTGCGTTCGCGGGTTTTTTGTCATGTTCAGCGCCCATTCAGCGTAGATATTAGTCAGCCCAACGCTATTCCAATGAGGCTGCACTGTGTTCCAACGACTTGTTTGTTCGCTGTCTGTTTTGAGCCTGTCCATCGCCGCCGCCCAGGCTGCCGAGACTGTCTCCCTCAACACGCCACGCCTGAAGAGCATCGACAACTTCCGCGACGTTGCCGGCCTTACAACGGCATACACCACGGCCAATGACGGCACGCTGCGTGGCGGGGTGTTTTATCGCTCCAACGCGCTGACCCCGTCGACGGCGGACCTGGCGACCCTGAACGGCCTGGGCATCAAGGCGGTCTACGACCTGCGCACGCCCGTCGAGATCGCCGCCACGCCTGACACGATGCTCACGGGCGCGAGCTACACCAACATCGACATCATCGGCGGCTCCACCTCTGGCGCGAACGTCACCAACGTCGCGTTCCACAGCGCCGCCGAAGCCACCGCGATGATGCAGGACACCAACCGCGATTTCGTCAGGAATCCGGGGATGCGCAGCGAATTCAACCAGCTGTTCAATGAGCTGGCCACGGTCGACGGCGCCGCGTTGTTCCATTGCACCGCCGGCAAGGACCGTACGGGCTGGACCGCCGCCGTGCTGCAAAGCATCGCCGGGGTCGACGATGCCACCATCATGAGTAACTACCTGGCCACCAACGACTACACGGCCGCGCGTATCAAGGCGACCCTGGCGGCGATGCCACCGGGCATGGCGACCATCTATGGACCGCTGATCGGCGTGGAGGCCAGTTACCTGCAGGCCGGCCTCGACGAGGTGACCGCGCAGTACGGCACGATGGATAACTACCTCAAGGAAGGCCTCGGCCTGTCCCAGGAAACCCTCTACGTGCTGCGCGGCAAGATGGTGTTCTACAACAGCCTGCCTGGCGCGGCGGACCTGGCCGGCAACGCCGCGGCCGGCGCACAGTTGTTGCAACAACTGCAGAACAGCAGCCTGTCGGGCACCTACAGCGCCTACAACTACTACCTGCAGTCGGCCATCGATGCGGGCAGCCTCGGCGGCGTCGAGTCTACTGTCGGCGGTCAGGTGCACGCCGACGCTGCCAGCTATCTGCTGCGCCAGGGCGCGATGATCGAACAGGCTGCCGCGCCATTCACCAGCGGCATCGACCTCAAGGCCGGGCAATACCGCCTGTGGAGCACCGCCCTGGCGGGGTATCTGGGTACCGACGGCTCGTCCCAGGCTTCCAGCAGCAACGAGCATAGCCAGGGCATGATGATTGGCCTGACCCAGCGCTTTTCCGAACAGCTCAGCGCCCATGCCGGTTTCGGCTACAGCAGCGGCAATGTCGGTGGCGCAGGTGGCGAGGCCGATACCGACCTGACTTTCTTCAACGTTGGCGCACGCTTTGCCCCGAACGGTCTGGAGCGCGGCCTGTTTGTGGATGCCAACGCCAGCGCCGGCTATCTCGATTACGAGAGCAAGCGCGAACTTGGCGGTGGTCTGGGTACGGCCAAGGGTGACAGCCATGGCAACCTGACCGGCGCGACCCTGGCACTGGGTTATCGGGTTCCGGTGAGCGGCGTGACCCTCGAGCCGAGCCTCGGTGTGCGGGTCAGCCACGTCAACCTGTCGGGTTTCCAGGAAAAAGGCAGCGAGCTGGCGCTGGACGTCGACGGCATCCACGAGACCCGCAAGAGCGCGGTGGCCAACCTCAACGCAACATTTGCACCGGTCGCCCTGGGCGCCTGGCAAGTGGTGCCGGGCGTGCAGGTGGGCTACGAGCATGTGTTGGGCGATCAGGACATCGACAGCGAAGGGCACCTGCTGGGCCTGGACATTGAGCAGCAAGCCGCCTTCGACAACCGTGACCAGTTCACCGGTGGCGTCAATGTCATGGGCAACCTGGGTCCATGGAGCGTGGGTGCGCAAATCGGCGCCAGCGGTGGCGGTGACAGCCACGGCTTCAATGGCGGCCTGAAGGCCAGTTATCTGTTCTGACGAACAGTTAAGGCAATCTGTGGGGGCGGCCTGTGATAGTGACCTGACAGTTCCGGCCCCTTCGCGGGCAAGCCCGCTCCCACAGGTTGTGTGTCGTGCCCGGATCATGTGGCAAGCGCGAAACCTTGTGGGAGCGGGCTTGCTCGCGAAGAGGCCGTGTCAGTCGACATAGATGTTGAATGTAACTACAGCATCGCGAACTGGCTCGCTCCCACAATTTCTCAATTGGTCGCCATTGACCGCGTTCGCACCCCCTTTCTCACATCTGCGGGACTGATACCGTAGGCACTCTGGAAATACTGGCAAAACCGCCCGACATTGCTGAAGCCGTGTTGCAGGGCCACGTCTGTCACCGAAGGCGAGACACCCTGGGACAGTGCGGTAAAGGCGCGCTCCAGGCGTACCTGGCGCTGATAGGCAACGATCGAAGTGCCCATGAAACGCTGAAAACCCTCCTGCAATGCGCGCAGGCTGACGTTGCTCAATTGCGCCAGTTCGGTGCCGCTGGCCAGGTGGTCGGGGTGTTCCTGAATGTACTCGACGGCCAGCTTCACATGCCGCGGCGCGATCAGTGGGGAAGGGCGCCGCAGGGCTTCGGTGAAGTTGTGCGGCCAGGTTTCGAGCACCGCGTCGACCAACATTTCGCGAAGGCGTGAAGGCATCAGCGAGCCCGTATTGATCAGCAGGTCGAACTCGGTTCCGGTGGCCATGTCCACCAGCGCCTTGATGCCCTGTAAAGCTGGCACGCTCAGATCCACCACGGGCTCGAAACAGACTTTTTGCAGGATCGGCTTGCCCAGCAACATCGACAGCCGTTCGGTGATCAGCGCCCGGCTGATGGAAATCCCGTGCTGCGCATGATTGTCGACAAAGCGCGCCGAGCGGACCTCGGCCTTGTCGATGGCCAGGCCGATCTGCGCCAGGCCTACCGACTCGGTGATGTGGTTGAAGATGATCTTGCCAGCGGTGGGAATGACGAAGGTTATCTCATCAAGGGGGACGGGAAACGCCACCGTGAAGTCGCCATGAAAGTGCATGCGACGAAAACTGACACCTTCGTGCCTGCCGTAGACCCCGCCGATGTCGATGTTTTTCGGGTGCGGTGGAGAGTCGGGATAAAGGTTGCCGAACAGGTTCGAGAACAGCGCGCCAAAGTCGTCGCAGTTCATGTCGTTGGATCTGATGATGATTTGCTTGCGCGTCGTGCTTGAGTACACCTGAAGTGTCACCTTGAGCGGATGGGCAAAGCCCGGTACGGGGAACTGCCGATCGGAGATCGAACGGATGCGGTTCGGGAAAGCGCTAGGACGTTATCAGTGAGTAATGACAGGTTTGTTACTGGTTGTTGCCGCCCCCGTTTCCGTTCACCCGACGCCACCGCTCGCACTGCACAACGGGTGGCACGAGCGGTGCCGGGGCGTGGGCTGGCCTGCAATGGCCGCGGCTATTTCACCGGCTCTGTTGCCTTGATATCCCCGCAAAAGATATCGACGTTGCCATCGGTCGACGCCGTTCGCACGACCACCGAATACTTGCCGTCAAGCAGGGTTTGCAAGGGCACAGGCGCGGTTCTGGTGAACGACCAGCCGCGTACGGGTTGGCGTTCGGTGTTGACGGTGTCGTTCATCGCGTAGGCGACTGACCCGGGTTGCTCGCAGCTGCCGTTATTGATGAACGAGTAAAGCCGCAGGGGCAGGGTAACCCCGGTTGGAGCACCGCTGATGAAGAAACTGAGCCCGGTTTTCTTGTCCCAGTCGGTCAAGGTGACGGTGCCGATCTGACCGGCATTTTGCCGGGTGGCGACCAACGTGACGTTCACGCCGTGGTTCGGGGAAGTGGTGCAGCCGAAAAGGCTTGCCGCAACCATGAGTGCTGCCAGAGAGGTTTTGAGCTTCATTGCCAAACTCCTGAGTTGAAGAACTGCAATGGGGGGAATTAGCGGGTATAGCTCATTAATCGCTTTCATGGCGTCGTCCATATAAGGCTTTCCATTTTTGAGCGGTGATGGTGGGGTGTCTGTCCCCTTCTCCAGCCATAGGGCGGCGTAGTCGTGCAAACCGACTACATTTGTAACTGGCCGAGCCTGAGCGGATTGCCTGCTGGCACACGCGCTTGAATGCCGATGAAGGTTTGCCGTGGTTACGCGTGCAGTTAATGGATTGTGCGGTCAGTTGAGCCCACTCATCATCCGCATGGACGATTTGCGACTGGAGTGACTGATGAATCAACAAGGCAGCGATCCGCAAGAGCGGATTCCAGGCACTCCACCGCGGGGTACCGTGCGCAGCCTGTTGATCCCGGAGTGGCTCGACAGCTATCGGCCGGACTGGCTGCGCGGCGATGTGGTCGCCGGGCTGACAGCGGCGGCTGTGGTCATTCCCAAGGCGCTGGCGTACGCCACCATTGCCGGCCTGCCGGTGCAGGTCGGGCTGTACACGGTGCTGGTGCCGATGGTGATCTATGCCGTGCTCGGTTCCTCGCGCCCGCTCAGTGTCAGCACCACAACCACCCTGGCCATTCTCGCCGGCTCCGCGTTGGGCCAGATCAGCCCCGATGGCGATGCCGCGACCTTGCTGGCGGGTTCCGCCACGCTGGCGCTGATGGTGGGCGCGATCCTGATCGTCGCGGGGTTGCTGCGCCTGGGCTTCGTCGCCAATTTCATTTCCGAGCCGGTGCTGGTGGGTTTCAAGGCCGGCATCGGCGTGGTCATCGTGCTCGACCAGTTGCCCAAGCTGCTGGGTACTCACATCGAAAAAGGTGGCTTCCTGCACAACCTGGTGGCCACTGTGCAGAGTGTCGGCCATGCCTCGCTGCCAACCGTGGCGGTCGGCGTGTTCATGGTCTTGCTGCTGGTCGGCATGAAGCGATTTACCCCGCGAATGCCCGCACCCTTGATCGCGGTGGCGCTGGGCATCATCGCCATGAGCCTGCTGGGCCTGGAAAGCTTTGGTGTGTCCGCCGTTGGCCTGGTGCCAATCGGATTGCCAGCACCGACCCTGCCGGCATGGTCGATGGCCGAAACCCTGTGGCCTTCGGCGATGGGTATCGCGCTGATGAGCTTCACCGAAACCATCGCGGCGGGGCGCGCATTCGCCCGCAGTGACGAGCCCGCGCCACAGCCCAATCGTGAGCTGCTGGCCACCGGTGTTGCCAACATCGGCGGGGCGTTTCTCGGGGCCATGGTCGCCGGTGGCGGGACCACCCAAACGGCGGTGAACCGCCTGGCCGGCGCACGTTCGCAACTGGCCGCACTGGTCACCGCGGCACTGGCATTGGGCACTTGCCTGCTGCTGGCGCCGCTCATTGGCCTGATGCCCAACGCCACGCTCGCTGCCGTGGTGATCGTGTATTCGGTGGGCCTGATCGAGCCGGCGGAGTTTCGCGAGATCCTCTCGGTTCGCCGTACCGAATTCGCCTGGGCCGTGGTGGCCATGATCGGCGTGATGCTGCTGGGCACGTTGCAAGGGATCGTCGTGGCGATCGTGGTTTCGTTGCTGGCCCTGGCCTATCAGGTCTCGGACCCACCGGTGCACGTCCTGGGACGCAAGCCCGGCACCAACGTCTATCGCCCGCAGTCCACTGGCAACGCAGACGACGAGCACTTTGACGGGCTGTTGTTGCTCAGGCCCGAGGGGCGGATCTTCTTCGCCAATGCCGAGCGCATCGCCGAGAAGATCCGGCCGTTGATTGACAGGGCGACACCCAAAGTCGTGGTCCTGGACCTGCGCAGTGTGTTCGACCTGGAATACACCGCCCTGAAAATGCTCACCAGCGCGGAGCAGCGCATGAGCGAGAAAGGCATTTCACTGTGGTTGGTGGGCATGAACCCGAGTGTATGGGACATGGTCATCAAGGCACCGCTGGGCCATACGCTGGGCGAAGCGCGCATGTTCCTGAACCTGGAGCAGGCGGTTGAACATTACCAGCGCAGCAGACGCTGAATGAACGCGGCCGGGCGCACTCCGACCGCTGTGTGACGCATTGAAGGAGGTAACGGGCATGGCAAAGAAGAAGGCTGCATCGAAAAACAAACCGGCTGAAGGCGACAAGCTCAAGAACAAGGTGTATCTCGAGGAACTGGCGCGCTTGCATGTCGAAATGGTCAAGTTGCAGGAGTGGGTGCAGCACTCGGGCGCCAAGGTTTGCATCATCTTCGAGGGCCGGGATGGCGCCGGCAAGGGCGGGACCATCAAGGCGCTGACCGAACGGGTCAGTCCGCGGGTGTTCCGGGTGGTGGCGTTGCCGGCACCGACCGATCGGGAAAAAAGCCAGATGTATGTGCAACGTTATCTGCCGCACCTGCCGGCAGCCGGTGAAGTGGTGATCTTCGATCGCAGCTGGTACAACCGCGCCGGTGTAGAGCGGGTCATGGGATTCTGCAGCGAAGAGCAGGTGCGCAATTTTCTCACCTCGGTGCCGCGCGTCGAGCAGGCACTGGTCGAATCGGGAATCATCCTGATCAAGTACTGGCTTGAAGTGAGCCAGGAAGAGCAGACCCGGCGTCTCAAGGAGCGTATCACCGACGGGCGCAAGATCTGGAAACTGTCGCCGATGGACCTCAAGTCCTATAACCGCTGGTACGACTACTCTCGTGCCCGGGACGACATGTTCGAGGCCACCGACACCGATTTCGCCCCGTGGCGGGTCGCCAACTCCAATGACAAGCGGCGGGCGCGACTGAACATCATCAGTGATGTGCTGGGCAGTATTCCCTACGAGGATGTACCGCGGGAAAAAGTGAAGCTGCCCAAGCGCCAAAGTCCCGGCAACTATCGGGAGCCGGACTATCCGTTCAAGTTCATCCCGGAAAAATTCTGAGGTCTGCCGAGCTGTGCAGCCTGTGCTCGGTCATGGATGGTCGAGCACAGCAGTCGTGACGTCGGAGCCCACGCACTGCTGAAATACCGTATCGTCTGGTTTCACATCTGCTGTGCTCAATGGCGACTAACACACGAAAATAGTCTGCCTGTAGGAAGTTTCTTTAATTGTGTAGGGAAACTACTATTTCGAATGCAGGCAAGTTCTGAGCGTGGCGTAATATGGTTCTGTATTTGATTTTTATAGATGGTATAACTTCGTAAGATAGTTCAGTATTGCACCTCGCAATTGTTTGAGTTTTTGTTTCGGTAGTTGCGATTTCCTTTCGAGATGTTCATCTTTTGCCGCTGAGGCAAGCGTGCAAAATGTGTTCGCTCGCTTTTGTCATTGTTTTTGTAACGGTGTCATTGTTGCAAATGCCCATGGAGGTTTTATGGCTTCTGGTAGTTTCCAAAACGAAGTGCCCAAGGCACGGGTCAACATCAAGCTCGATTTGCATACGGGCGATGCACAGAAAAAAATTGAACTGCCGCTCAAGTTGATGGTGATGGGCGACTACAGTAACGGCAAGGAGCAGCGGCCGTTATTCGAGAGGAAAAAAGTCGCTATCGACAAGAATAATTTCGATAGCGTGCTGGCCGAATATGCTCCCGAGATCAAGCTGGCCGTGGCCAATACTTTGGTGGAGGACGCCAGCGAGACGTCGATCGATCTGAGCTTCCAGAGCATGAAGGATTTCGAACCGGAACAAGTGGCCCGGCAAATTCCGCAACTGCGCGCGCTGTTGGCAATGCGTAACCTGTTGCGCGACCTCAAGTCCAACCTTTTGGACAATGCCACGTTTCGTCATGAACTGGAGCGCATCCTCATGGATGAGGCACTCAGTGACGAACTGCGAGACGAACTGGCCGCCTTGGCTGTGGAAGAAGTCCGTTAATTCACCCCGGCTTGTTTAAAAGGAAGTTTGCAAAATGTCTATTGAACAATCTCACGCGCATTCGCGCGGCACTACAGTGTTGCCTGAGGAAAATAACGGCGTGTATGGCACGCTGTTTGGCAAGATCAATCTCAGCCCGGTAAAAGTGCTGGGCGAAATTGAAGTGTTTCAAAATTCCGAGGCGCTGTCGGACGTTTCTGTCGATGAGCGTGTGACGGCCGCGGTCAGTGTTTTTCTGAAGTTGATAAAAGAGTCTTCGCGCAAAGTCCGGCGTCTGGACAGGACACTGCTGGATGAACATATTGCCTCGCTGGATGCACAGATCAGCCGCCAACTGGACGCCGTGATGCATCACCCGGATTTCCAGCGGGTCGAATCCACCTGGCGCGGTGTGAAGTCGCTGATCGATCAAACCGATTTCCGCCAGAACGTGCGGATCGAATTGCTGGATATCAGCAAGGATCACCTGGTTCAGGATTTCGAGGACGCCCCGGAGATCGCGCAAAGTGGCCTGTATTTGCAGACCTACGCCCAGGAGTACGACACCCCGGGCGGTGAGCCGATCGCGGCTGCCATTTCCAACTTCGAGTTCGACCGCAGCCCGCAAGACATTGCCTTGCTGCGCAACATCTCCAAAGTCTCGGCAGCCGCGCACATGCCTTTCATTGGCGCCGTCGGCCCGGCCTTCTTTGGCAAGCGTTCGATGGAAGAAGTCGCCGCGATCAAGGACATCGGCAACTACTTCGACCGTGCCGAATACATCAAGTGGAAAGCCTTCCGCGACAGCGACGATGCCCGTTACATCGGCTTGCTCATGCCCCGTGTGCTGGGCCGCCTGCCATATGGCCCGGACACCGTTCCGGTGCGCAGCTTCAACTACATCGAAAGCGTCAAGGGGCCGGACCACGATAAATACCTGTGGACCAACGCCTCGTTCGCCTTCGCTGCCAATATGGTCAAGAGCTTCATTGCCAACGGCTGGTGCGTGCAGATCCGCGGTCCGCAGTCGGGTGGCGCGGTCACCGACCTGCCGATCCACTTGTACGACCTGGGCACTGGCAATCAGGTGAAGATCCCTTCGGAAGTGATGATTCCCGAAACACGCGAGTTCGAATTCGCCAACCTCGGTTTTATCCCGCTGTCGTACTACAAGAACCGTGACTACGCGTGCTTCTTCTCGGCCAACTCCGCGCAAAAACCGGCGTTGTACGATACCCCGGAGGCCACGGCGAACAGCCGGATCAATGCGCGCCTGCCGTACATCTTCCTGCTGTCACGCATTGCCCATTACCTGAAGCTGATCCAGCGCGAAAACATCGGTACCACCAAGGACCGGCGTTTACTGGAGCTGGAACTGAACAAGTGGGTCAGCGGGCTGGTCACCGAGATGAACGATCCGAGCGACTCGCTGCAGGCTTCGCACCCGTTGCGGGCTGGTCGGGTCACCGTCGAAGACATCGAGGACAACCCGGGTTTCTTCCGCGTCAAGTTGTATGCCGTGCCGCATTTCCAGGTGGAAGGCATGGACGTCAACCTGTCGCTGGTTTCGCAGATGCCCAAGGCGAAAGCCTGAGTCCTGCTCACACCCACGCCACTTCGCAGGGATACGACCTCATGAAAATCGACCGCCCCTTGTGGGCCGCGGGGGCCTTGCTGTCCCCGCAGCAATTCCAGCAGCAGGCGCGCTGGGAAGCCTGGGCCAACGAGTGTCTGGCTCGTCTGTCGCTGGTGCACCCTTGGGGCGTTCGCAGTGTTGCCTTCGACCTGGAAGCTCTGCGCCTGGGCACGCTCAAGGCCACCCGGCTCAATCTGCGGATGCCGGACGGTACCCTGATCGACAGCGACCAAGTGGATCGGCTGCCCCCCGGTCTCGACCTGTCGCGCCTGCAGACCGGTGACAGCCAGACAGCTACCTTGCTGCTGGCCCTGCCGCTGGAGCAGGCCAATGGCAACAATTGCCTGTTCGATGGCGGGGAAGGGGATCGGCCTACCCGATATCGCCAGGACTGGCGTCAGGTGCAGGACATCTACGCCGATGAAGTGCAATCGGTCGGCGTGCTGGAACAGGTGCTGAGCCTGCGCTTCGTACACGACGAGAACGGCGATTACCTGACCTGTCCCATCGCACGGCTGATGCGCGACGGGCAGGGCGCCTGGAGCCTTGACCCTGATTACATTCCGCCGTTGCTCAGTTTCGCCGCGCACCCGGGGTTGCTGACGCAATTGGATAACCTGTTGAGCCAGCTGTCCTCCAAACGCCAGCGACTGATGGGCATGCGCCGCGAAAGCAATCAACGCATGGCCGACTTCGCCGTTGCCGACGTGTCATTGTTCTGGCTGCTCAATGCCTTGAACACTTACCAGCCGGTGTTGGCCGATCTCAAGGCCTGGCCTGCGCGACCTCCCGAGCAGGTCTATCTGGAGCTGACGAAGCTGGCCGGCAGCCTGCTGACCTTTTCCCTCGAACACGATGTCGAGCAGATTCCGCCTTACCGCCACGAAGACCTGGAAAGTGTGTTCCCGCCACTTTTGCGCATGATCTCCACCTTGCTGGAGGCCAGCCTGCCTTCGCGGGTTATCGCCCTGACCCTTGAGGAAAGCTCTGCCAACCGCTGGCAGGTGCGACTCGACGACCCCCGACTGCGCGAGCCTGAAAGCGCCGATTTCTACCTGTCGGTACGCTGCCGCCTGCCCGCCGTGCAACTGCAGAGCCAGTTCCCGCGCCTGTGCAAGATCGGTACACCGGACGAAGTCGATCAACTGGTCAACGCCGCCCTCGACGGCGTGCCGTTGCAGTCCCTCAGCCATGTACCGGCGGCCATTCCCCTGCGCCTGGAAAACCAGTACTTCGCCCTCGACCTCAACCATGTCAAGGGCAAAGCCATTCTGGCTCAGGGCGTTTGTGCCTTCTACGTCCCGAGCACCCTGGCGGACGTCAAACTTGAACTGTTCGCGGTACTACGTGCATGAACCTGATCGAAACGAAAAAACACGACGCGGTTGATATCGACGCATTGCTGCAGGACAGCTTTCTGCTGGTGGTCGAGTTGCGGCAGGGGGCCTCGGCGCAAAACAGCGACGTGGTCAAAGCGCTTTGCGTGCAGCAGGTCGAGGGCGTTCGCCAGTCGCTTGAAAAGGCCGGCCTGGCGCAACGCAGCATCGACCATATCAGCCACGCGCAATGCGCGTTGCTGGACGAAACCATGCTCACTCTCACGCTCGATAAAGCCCATGCCAACTGGGCCAGCGAACCCTTGCAAACGAAGTTTTTCAATCGCCATCAGGCCGGGGTGTTCCTCTACGAGGACATGCGAGAGGTGCTGCGCGAACCAGAAGCGGACCTCCTTGTGCTGACAGCGTTCCAGCGGGTACTGACCCTGGGTTTCAAGGGCCGTTATGCCGATATCAGTGACCCCGAGCGCGAGCAATTGCTGACCGCCCTGAATGAGCGTGTCGCGCCTTTGAAATTGCATCGGCGCTCGACCGCGACGGTCAGCGGCAGTCGGGGCATGACGCTGTTCCCTGGATTGCGCTCGCCCCTGGTCAATGCCCTGGCAGCCGGCCTGTTGCTGGTCGCTCTCTGGTACGGGCTCGATCAGTGGCTGGGTGGCTTGGCGGCGACCCTGTTATCCGTGGACGCCTGAGGTGGGGTCAATGACGCTCAAACTCAAACAGGGGCTCTGGATGTGGGCCGGTGTACTGGCCCTGACGCTGCTGGCGATCATCCCGCTTGGCGGATGGACGCGCGGGGTTGGCGTCTTGATTG
Source organism: Pseudomonas sp. A-R-19 (assembly GCF_019956575.1). NCBI lineage: Bacteria > Pseudomonadati > Pseudomonadota > Gammaproteobacteria > Pseudomonadales > Pseudomonadaceae > Pseudomonas > Pseudomonas sp. A-R-19. The sequence goes on along the minus strand of NZ_JAHBDR010000090.1, from coordinate 5,654 downwards.
TTGTCGGCAGCGTCGCGCTGGCGTGGGTGCGGGCGGTGCGTCAGGCAGCAAAGCAACAGGAACTGCACGGTTCCCTCGATGATTTCACGCTGCCACCGGCGAGCTTCCGCCAACCCGTTGTGCTGGTCTGTGGCGATGGCCTGTCCAATCTGTTTGGTGAAGCGCACGCCGATCATCCGACGCAGCGTTTGACCCAGCAGGGGTGCTACCTGCGGGTTTCCAGTACGGAGCAACTGCCGGGGCTGGTCGACCGCATCATGACCATGCGCCCACAGTGGGGCGGACAGCTCGGGGTAATGCTCATCGTCAACCCGGGCGAGCACACCAATGCCGGGGTGTTGGCCGGGCAGGTGCGCACCTTCAATCATCAGGTCGCGCTGACACGCAAGCGCGGCTTTACCTTGCCGCTGATGCTGGTCAGCTATCTGCAGTCCCCTGCAGCCAAAGGGGCCTGGTTCAGTTGGGGCGCCGGCCAGGACCACTGCAACATTCTGCAGGCGGGGACCAGCTTCAGCCCGAATGACTGGTACCGGCAGTCCGCGCGCAGTGCAGTCCATACCCAACGTTTGCAGGCCGGCATACAGCTCAACAGTGCAGCTGCCTGGCTGGACGAACATGTCCTGGCGCACTTCACCCACCGTGAAGGTCGCCACGCTATCGGCCTGCCGCTGGTGTGGGCCTGTACCCTGGTGCCGACACTGCCCGGTTATGTGCCCGGCAACTTGTGGCGGCAATGGCAGCGGGACAAGACCGCGCTGCTGGACGCCGATGGCGCCAGTCAGGCAATGGGGGAGCCGTTGCCGTTTCCTGACCCTCTGCTGAGTCTGCTGCCCCGGCAGCCTCAACCATCGCCCAAGCGTGGCGCAATCGTGATCGCGGTATGGCTGTTCACGTTTGCCACCGTTGTCGCCCTGATCAGCTCGACCTGGCAGAACACCATGCTGCTGCGCCAGGTCAGTGACGACCTGCGGCGCTACACGTCCATTGCCCCGCCGACGCGTCTTGAGCAAGCCGAATTCGCCCGGCGCGAGGATGCGTTGAACGTGCTGCGCGAGGACGCGGTGCGACTGGACTCGTACTACCGCCTGGGCGCCCCCATGGCCCTGGGTTTTGGCCTGTATCACGGCGAGCGCCTGCGTGACCGGGTGTTGACGACCATAGCCGATCACAAGCAACCGTCGACCCGGCCGCTGGCGGCACGTACTGCGCGAACGGTGCGCCTGGACAGTCTGTCGCTGTTCAGCAGTGCCAGCGCCCGGCTCAAGCCCGAATCAACCAGGGTGCTGATCGATGCCCTGGTCGGCATCAAGGCCCAGCCTGGCTGGCTGATCGTCATCGCCGGGCATACCGATGCCGTGGGCAGCGACGAACACAACCTGCACTTGTCCCGTGCCCGCGCGGCAGCGGTACGTGAGTGGATGCAACGCATGGGTGGCATCCCCGACAGCTGTTTCGCGGTGCAGGGCTTTGGCAAGAGCCAGCCGATCGCGAGCAATGACACCGAGGCGGGGCGTCAGGCCAACCGTCGCGTCGATATCCGTCTGGTGCCGGAAGCGGGGGCCTGCGCGCTACCCACGGCCGGGGCCGACGTAAAACCCCCTGTCGCAAGCGCGGCATTTGTGTATTGAGAAAAGGAGATTCACATGGCAATTCCGGTTTACCTGTGGCTAAAACTTGATGCTAGCAACGAGATCAAAGGTTCAGTGAACGTAGATGGGCGCCAAGGCAGCATCGAGGTCGTCGCCCTGGACCACAACGTATACATCCCCACCGACAACAACACCGGCAAGCTGACTGGCACACGGGTTCATACCCCGTTCGTGTTTACCAAGGAGATCGATTGCTCCAGCCCGTATCTGTTCAGGGGAGTTACCGAAGGCACGACGCACGCGAGTGCCCAGTTCAAATGGTATCGCATCAACGAAAACGGCCAGGAAGTCGAGTACTACAACGTCTTGCTTGAAAATGTCAGGGTGGTGAAAGTCGCGTCGAAAATGCATGACATCAAGGACGTCAGCAAGGAGCGACACAACCATCTGGAACAGGTTGAGTTGCGCTACGAGCGGATCACCTGGACCTACAAGGACGGTAACGTCAGCCACATTGACTCCTGGGACGAACGCCAGAGCGCATAACCCTGAACAACCAGCAGGCAGGCGCCTGCCTGCTGGTTCCGGTGGGCTGGGTTGAGCGTCTGCTCGCGGACGCTCAACCCAGCCCATCCCGCCCTATATCGCCCCGACCGACCACCCGCTGAATCGTCAGCACAAGGACGTACCACCATGCCCCACAACTCCACGCGCCTGCTTCGCCGCCTCAACTCTTACTGCGCCCAGGCGCTTAGTGCAGCGGCCTCCTTGTGTCAAAGCCGAGCCCATGGGCGGATCAGCATCGAACACTGGTTGCTCAAGTTGCTGGAGCAGGGCGAGGGCGACTTGACCCTGATCGCCCGTCGTCATGAATGGGACATGGACGCACTGTGGCGCGGTCTGCTTGACCATCTCGACACCCTGCCGCGCAGCGTGCAAGGCAAGCCGCAGTTGTGCGGCAAGTTGCACAAACTGATCGAGAGCGCCTGGTTGCGCGCGTCGCTGGAAGGGCATGACAGCTTGCGCTCGGCGCACCTGCTGGGCGCGTTGCAGGACAGTCCGCAGCTGCTGGCTTGCGATGCGGCCTGGCCCATGCTGAGCCTCAGTGAAGTCCAGTTGCAGCAGTTGTCGACGCTGCTCGATCAACACTCCGAGGAACGCCCGCAAGTCCAACAGCAAAGTGCGTTGGACCAGCCCCCGGCACTGCCCATCTCCGGTGCTACCGCGCACGATGCCCTGCAAGCGGTGCTCGACAAATTCACCCAGGACATCACCGCCAAGGCGCGGGCCGGGCAGATCGACCCGGTGTTCGGGCGTGACGATGAAATCCGCCAGGTCATCGACATCCTCAGCCGGCGGCGCAAGAACAACCCGATTCTCGTCGGCGAGCCCGGCGTCGGCAAGACCGCGCTGGTCGAAGGCCTGGCCCTGCGCATCGCCGATGGCAACGTGCCCGACAGCCTCAAGACAGTCAGCGTGCGCACCCTGGACCTTGGCCTGCTGCAAGCAGGCGCCGGGGTAAAAGGCGAATTCGAACAACGCTTGAAAAACGTCATCGACGCCGTGCAGCAGTCGGCCAACCCGGTGCTGCTGTTCATCGACGAGGCTCACACCCTGATCGGCGCCGGCAACCAGGCGGGCGGGGCGGATGCGGCGAACCTGCTCAAGCCGGCCCTGGCCCGAGGCGAATTGCGCACCATCGCCGCGACCACCTGGAGCGAATACAAACAGTACTTCGAGCGTGATGCCGCGCTGGAGCGCCGTTTTCAAATGGTCAAGGTCGACGAGCCGGACGATGCCAGCGCCTGCCTGATGCTGCGCGGCCTCAAGGCGCGTTACGCCAGCCATCACGGCGTGCACATCCAGGACGCGGCGGTGCAGGCCGCGGTCAGCCTGTCGCGGCGCTACCTCACGGGCCGCCAGCTGCCGGACAAGGCCGTCGACCTGCTCGACACCGCAAGCGCGCGGGTGCGCATGAGCCTCGACTGCGAGCCCCAGGCACTGGTGCGGCTCAAGGCCCGGCATGCCGCGCTGGAGCTGGAGCGGCGTGCACTGGAACAGGATGTGCAACTCAATGGCAGCGACTTGAGCGAACGATTGACGCTGATCGCCGGGCAGCAGGTCGAGCTGCAACAACAGCAGGATGACCTGCTGCGCCAGTACCGCTACGAACTTGACCTGACCCGCCAATTGCTCGATGCGCGTCAGGCCGAACCGGCCCGCAGTGACCTCTGCGCGAAACTTCAGGAGCAATTGCTGCGGGCCCAGGGCAGCCAGCCAATGCTGTCCCTCGACGTCGATGCACGCAGTGTTGCCGAAGTGATCGCCGATTGGACCGGCGTGCCCCTGGGCAGTTTGCTCAAGGATGAACAGGCCAGCCTGCTGGACCTCGAACAGCAACTGGCCGAGCGGGTGATTGGCCAGGACCACGCCCTCGGTGCCCTGGCCCAGCGCCTGCGCGCGGCCAAGACCGGCCTGACCGAAGAGCAGGCGCCGCTCGGGGTATTTTTGCTGGTCGGCACCAGCGGCGTCGGCAAGACCGAAACCGCCCTGGCGCTGGCGGACTGCCTGTTCGGCGGTGATAAATCGCTGATCACCCTCAACCTGTCCGAGTACCAGGAAGCCCATACCGTCAGCCAGCTCAAGGGCTCGCCACCGGGTTACGTCGGTTACGGCCAGGGCGGCGTACTCACCGAAGCGGTGCGCCAGCGGCCCTATAGCGTGGTGTTGCTGGATGAAGTGGAAAAGGCCCACCGCGACGTACTCAACCTGTTCTACCAGGTATTCGACCGTGGCTTCATGCGTGATGGCGAAGGACGCGAAATCGACTTCCGCAACACTGTCATCCTGATGACCTCCAACCTCGGCAGCGATGAGCTGCAAAACGGACTGCGCGAACAGCCCGAGGCCAGCGACAGCGACCTGCACGAATGGCTGCGACCGCTGCTGCGCGAGCACTTCCAGCCGGCGTTGCTCGCCCGCTTCCAGACCCTGATCTACCGCCCGCTGCTGGCCGACGCGCTCAAGCCTATCGTCGCCCTCAAACTTGCCAAGGTCGCCAGGCGCCTGCACAGCCATTACGGCCTGACCTGCCAGATCGAAGATGGCCTGCACGATGCATTGGTCGCCGCCTGCCTGCTGCCCGACACCGGTGCGCGCAACATCGACAGCCTGCTCAACCAGCAGATTCTGCCGGTCCTCAGCCAACAGTTGCTGCAGCGTCAGGCTGCAAAATACAAAACCCTTGGCGTGACCCTGGGCTTTAGTGAAGAGGAGGGCATCACTCTGCAATTCACCGACGCGCCTTCCGCTGCCACGGAGGGCCAGCCATGAGCACAAATCTGCACACCCTCGTCGGCCACAACCGCTACACACTTCAGGTCGACAAACTCGACACCCACCTCGACGTCCTCGCCTTCGAGGGCCATGAGTACCTCAGCCAACCCTACCTCTACCGCATCGAATTCACCGCCAGCGACCTCGACATCGGCGCGGAAAAATTCATCGGCCAGTACGCCGAATTCAGCCTGTACGCCCCACCGTCCAACGTGCCCGTGTTCGACTGGGAAGTGCCCAAGCCGCGCACGCCCCTGCGCACGCTGTACGGCCGCATCACCGCCAGCCAGCGCCTGTCCGGCTCGGTCGACGAAGCCCGCTACGAAGTCACCCTGCAACCGCGCCTGGCCCTGCTCGACCGCGGCCAGCAAACGCGGATCTACCAGCACCAGTCCGTGCCGGACATCGTCAAAAGCATCCTGCGCGACCGCCATGGTCTGGACACCGGGCACTTCCGCTTCAACCTCAAGCGCGACTATCCGCAACGCGAGCAGGTCATGCAGTACCAGGAAAGCGACCTCGCGTTCATCAGCCGGATCCTCGCCGAGGTCGGCATCTGGTACCGCTGCATCCAGCACGAAGAGCTCGCCTTCGACGTCGTCGAGTTCTGCGACGACCAGCGCTGCTACCAGTTCGACGTCGAGCTGCCGCTGCGCTCGCCCTCGGGCTTCAGCAACAGCGTCGAGGACAGCGTCTGGGATCTGCAAACCCGGCACCGGGTGGTGGAAC